>JBJOQA010000232.1:0-4118 GCA_046050225.1 Bacteroidota bacterium
CCGCAGAACGAACAGTGTAAAGTTTGATTTTTTGCCATTTTTTTTGTGGTTTGTCTTCCCTCAGGTACTGCAAAGATAACTAATATCGCAGGCATGTGCTGCAAAAATCAGACAATCGGTGGGAAAGTTTCGTTGCTTTTGCCGGTTAATTTCATCTATAATGCATGATTTTATTGGTCTAAAATGCACAATAGCAGTAGCAACTGCGCTAAAAGCCTATGGAAATATTTATCCAAAATTTACGTGAGGCAAGTAATTAATTGCTGTTTCACCAAACCTCCCATAGCGGTGCAACCTGCAAATTGTTGCCCTTGGTGCCATTCATTTAAATCGGCACGCAATTGCAAAAACTTATAATTTTCGGAGATCGTGTCACCGGATAAAATGTTCAATAAATCGTGTATTTGTGCTTTTTTAGATTGATACAAAACTTGCATTCGCTCCTTTTCGCCTAATTGTATTTGTGTTACTTGCTCGGGCAGCCAATACTGTTTCACAAAGCCCAACCAATCTAAATTTTCTTTATAAAACTGAGGCAAATACAATTTTAACCTACCCTCGTAACATTGTTGGTCAAAATCAATGGGGCGCAGTTGATACGCTCCGTCCAATTCAATCACCACAAAATTGTAGCTACGCATATCGCCTAACAACCGCATAAAACAACGTTCGCCAAATTGTACAAATGCTTTTGCAAGTTGCTGTATCTGCCCTTCATTTAAGCTGGGATGTTGCTTTATAAAATCATCTCCCGGAACACCTATTATATGATCTTCAATTAAAGTTTGATCATGACAAAAATAGTTCTGCCGATTATCGGTTAATAAATCTTCTAATTCCAAGCCATATACGCGAGAAGCATCTGCAGCCTTTATATAGAAATAATCTTGTGTGCCGTCTTCCAAGGCCACAATTACCCGAAAAGGCATACTATTGGCAAACTCACAAAAATCAATATGTAACACTCGATCTACCTTTAAATTATCGGCAGCAACGGGATGAAGTAATTCCCAACAGATACACATACGTTGATGTAAATCCTCCAACATTTCATCGGGATAAATTACACGCTCCCAATGCGTATGTCTACCCTTTTCATTTTTCAATGCATTGGTGTACCGATAATGCATCAATTCAGTATATCTAACAGGAAGAGGAATATCTCGTGAAAAAGTTTTCAAATATTCTTGTAAAGCAGCACGAACCGGATACAATTCTTTTTGCATCATCGGCCGATCATTTTCATTACTCAATGCGGCATTGATTACAGAAAAGTAGTGCATGCCGCAAAGATAACGCCCATTCAGCAAAAACCCCGAGCCGAAAGAATTCGGTCGGGGGTAATTGCTTACTACACATTCTTTTACTTCAACCAGCGCTGAATTAAAGTGCCTTCGTTGGTTTGAATTGTTATGAGATATAATCCTGCGGGAAGATTACGAACCGGCAAGGCCATGTTGCCAAATCCTGCATTCATTACCGTGGTAAAACGTGCAAATTGTCGGCCATCACTTTGCAACACATTTACTTGAACCTGTTGTTGACGATTGCTGCTGTAATACAGAATAGGTGTACCGGTTCCGGCAGCCTGAACAGAAAGTACCCGAATACCGGCAATAGATTTGCCTAAGGATACAATGCGACTGTAAAATGCATCACCATCGCCATCGGTAATTTTAATACGATAGAAATTTTTACCGGCTAAAGGTTGTAACACTTTGAAATCAAACGGTAATTGACAACGTAATGCCGATGCACTAAGTTGACCAATATTGGTGAAACGAACCCCATCGTTACTTTGTTCAATGGTAAATCTTGCGCTACCGCTGGTGCAAGTTACCTTCCAATGTAATTGATGGGCGGTGCCTATTTCATTTACGGATAGATAATCTAATTTAACGGGCACCGGAACGGATGCATTGGTTATTACCGTAACAGCAGTATTGGTAATTACCGGTGGATTAAAATCAAAATAAATAGCTGCCGTATTTTTAATTGAATCGCCTAATACTGCCGTAGCAGCAGGTTTTACTTTAAAGGAAACATAACCATGGCTCGCAGGCTCATTTATGGCTTTATGTGGTAACTGAATATTGTTAAAAATAAACTCCAACTTTCCATTTACCTGTTTCAACGAAACCGGGAAGCTGCTACCTAAAATTTCTACAGTATTCCAATCTAATTTAGCAGATAGCTGATCAGTGATTACAATATTAAAAGCCGTATCGGTTCCTTCATTTTGAAAGTTGATTCGATAATGTAAATATTTGTTGATATCGGCAATGTCAATATGTTCGCCTTCGGCGCAGATTTTATCATTCGGATCGTAAGCGCCTCTGATTGTTTGGGGCAAAATGAAACTGTTGTTGTCCGGCGTATAATCACCGGTTGCCGGTGTGATATCCGCTAAATAAATTAAAGTATCGCCAATATTATTTACCGGTGGTGCCATCATTTGAAAAGCAACCAAAATAGTGCGCGTTTCAAATGGAAGCAGGTTGCTATAATTCCAAGAAAGTTGGCCCAAACTTTGACTCGTTACAGCAACAGATGCAGAATCGTAGGTCATTCGACTTTGATCATACTGAACCGATAAAGATCCACTCGCATTTGCAGTACCATGATTGGTGAATACCAAATGATAAGCAGCACCAAATCCGGGGCGCGCTGGTGGCCAAGCAGGTAAAAAACTTACCTCTACATCTTGATAAGAACCGGTTGGCACGATACAAAAATCGCGCTGCTGCGTAATACTGTTGGCGGTATCAAAGCTCACACTTGCAGATTGGGGAGATAATGTAAAATAGGGATAAGGGAAATAGGGACGCAAGTTAAATCCACCCGCATAAACATAGTTTACAAATTCTCCATTATTTGCCGAATAACGAACGGTTGAAACCGCATTGCCATCAGTAAATCTTACCGGTACTTGTCTTACGCCTCGATCCAAAGTATCACATCCATTGGTATTTACATCTACACGAACAAACCCTTTAATGGTGTTATAATTTCCGCCGGAGTAAATACTACAGTACGGACTGATATTGGTAAACGCATGACTTCTGGCAAAATATTGCGTAAGCGTATCGGCTTCAAATTCATCTACACAAACATTTACCGAATCGCGACAGCGGATATCAAAAAAGATGAGGGCACTCCCATTTTTTAAATTCAAATGATTCAAATATTGTGAGCTTGCTTGTAAGTATTTTAAATTAGGCGAGCTGCTAAAATCAAGTGATTGAACTTTTGAATCTGCTAAATAAAAATTATTGAGTGCGGTACATCCCGTCATTTTTATTTCTTCCAAATCAGCTACTTGCTGTCCGGTATTTAATTGTTGCAATGCAGCACAGCCTGTTAAATCCAACCTGCGCAAATTCATCAAGCCGGTCATGTACAATAAACTCATTTTTGATAACCCGCTTAAATTTAAGTCAGTTATATAATAGCAGTTCATCACATCTAAGGTGGTTAGATTTCTGCAGGCCCTTAAATCCAAGGATGTAAAACTATTGTTGCCACAATTTATTGAACGCAAGCTATCAGCATTGCCAAACTGAATGGCTTCTAAAATATTAGCAGGACAAGACAATCCGCGCAATTTGGGTAAGGCGCGTAAGTCTAAGTTTGAAAGTCGAGCACTCAATGTTAGTTGTTCGATGGCAGTAGATGCGCTGGCATCAAAATGCGTAACCACCGAACCACCTCCTCTAAAGGACGTTAACCTTGGTAGCGTTGGAAGCACCAATGTATCATTCGCAATTTCTAAATTAAGCGCTTGCAAAAATACAAATGCCTCCAATCCTTGTACATGATAAATGGGGCGAGCCGATCCTACATTACCAAAAATGGTTAATTGCGTTGTGCGCAAAGCTTCTGATGTTTGAATTTCGTTATCATGATTTATATCAATGACCGGATTGGTATGATGTAACAAATGATATTTGAAATTACTGTCGGGTATTTGTACAATTTGCGCGGTTGCAAAAAGGCTACAAATTACCAGAAGGATGGATAAAATACTTTTCATTTGATCTATTTTGTAAGGTGCTTATTTGTTATTTATTCTGTATATCCAACCAAATTTAAGCATGGCTAAATTTAATGGATATGGT
>JBJOQA010000233.1:0-9815 GCA_046050225.1 Bacteroidota bacterium
TTACAATGATGGTTGCAGAATCGGCCAGCAGCCTAACAAAAGAAGCATTGTTGCCATGCCACCAACCATTGTGGTACACAACTTGTTCGCCATTTGCAAAATTGAACATTCGCCATCCCAAACCATAATTACGAATCCCCTTCCTTTCATTACTGTAAGGTTTAAATGCTTCTGCTAAAGTAGCGGTCGAAAATAATTGATTGGTGTATAAAACACGATCCCACTGTAAAATATCACGTGGTGTTGAATAAATATTTTTATCGCCATACACGGCATCCAAATTTGTAAAAATCATTTCTCTCCCCCTTCCATCGTAGCTTAAAGTTACCTGTTGCCGCATGGTAGTATCATACACAAAAGTATGCTGCATCCCCAAAGGCTTAAAAAAGGTTTGCTGTAAATAAGTGGCATAGGTTCCTCCCGAAAGTTTTTCAATTAACAGCGCTAACAAAGCATAATTTGTATTACAGTAGGTAAATCGGGTATTGGCTGGAGCAATATCAGTTAAATCGGCTTTTCGCGATATTAATGATTGCAATACATCTACATTGGTAACCATCCGATCTCGATCCCATCCCAAATGTTCCATAAAATGAACATAATTAGGCAAACCACTTCGATGGTTTAATAAAGTTCGTATGGTAACACCGGCATAATTAAAATCCGGAAAATACTTACTAAACAAATCATCCAATTGCAACTTCCCGTCTTGCCATAGTTTTAATACGGCCATAGCCGTGAAGGTTTTTGAAACAGAAGCTATATGAAAAGGGGTATTGCTATTGATAGTGTCCTTCCCATCCAAATTGGTAGAACCTTCATATGCTTCAAAAACAATTTCTCCTTTTTTTGCAACCACAATACCCCCATTAAAACCACGCCCCTTTAATACGCTGTCAAACCAATCTTTGCACCCCAAAGAGAGCCGATTTTTTTCAGCCGCCGGAAGCGGAGAAATTTGGGGAAGTTGAAGGCCGGATTGGCTGCTATCCACCTTATTATTTTTATTATTGCTGCTTCCGCAAGAAATAAAAAAGGGCGTAATAAGAAGCAGGAGTGCTATTGGACGTAAAAAATTAGGTCCATAAGCCGGCACACTAAGCCGATCAAAAACAGCATAAAAAAAATGGGAACCTGTTTGGCGAACAGTCCCATCTAAACGAAAACGAGTGAATTGCATGTCAATATTGAATTCGGATGGATATATTTGTGCAAAATAAAGGATTCGTCATGACCGACAAAAATAAAACCAGCTATCCCAAAGAAAAGATTAATATTCTTTTGTTAGAAAACATAAGTGATGTGGCAGTAGGCTATTTTAAAAGCAATGGCTATTCTAATGTGAAAAAAATTGCAGGGGCTTTAAGTGAAGAACAATTAATAAAGGAAATCAAACAAGTTCACCTTTTAGGAATTCGCAGTAAAACGCAAATTTCAGAAAAGGTTTTAGCAGCTGCAGAAAAGTTACAAGCAATTGGCTGCTTTTGTATCGGCGTAAATCAAATCGATTTAAAAGCTGCCACAAAAAACGGGGTTGCTGTATTTAATGCCCCTTATAGCAATACGCGAAGCGTGGCCGAATTGGTGATTGGGGCAGGAATAATGTTAATTCGAAAAATCGTAGATAAAAATAGGGCTGCACACGATGGCATTTGGCTAAAAGACGCTACCGGCAGTTATGAACTGCGCGGTAAAACACTTGGAATTATTGGTTATGGTAACATTGGCAGTCAGTTAAGTGTTTTGGCTGAAGGCTTGGGCATGAAGGTTATTTTTTACGATACCGAAACAAAACTACCGTTAGGAAATGCATCTTCTTGTAAAACTTTAAAAGAATTATTGGGCAAATCAGATATTGTTTCCTTGCATGTGCCTGAATTGCCTAGCACCAAAAATTTGATTAATAAAAACAACCTCAAGTATTTTAAAAAAGGAGGCATTTTAATCAATTATGCGCGCGGTGAAGTGGTTGACTTGGATGCGCTGGCAAAAGCAATTAAGGACGAACATATTGGCGGAGCCGCTATTGATGTATTTCCTTGGGAGCCGGAAAGAAATGGAGAAACATTTAAAACCCCTTTACAAGGTTTATCCAATGTAATTTTAACACCACATATCGGCGGAAGCACCCAAGAAGCGCAACTCAATATTGGTGAAGATGTAAGTGGCAAACTATTTAACTACCTTGAAAAAGGTGTTTCGTATGGTTCACATACCATCCCTGCTTTGAGTTTACCGCCACAAGAGGGCACGCATCGCATCTTACATATTCACAATAATATTCCCGGCGTATTGAGTGAAATCAACACTCGATTATCTAGTCATAAAATAAATATTCTGGGGCAATATCTTAAAACCAACGAACAAATTGGCTATGTGGTTTTAGACATTGATAAAAGTTTAAGCAGAAGCGCTGTTGAGTTACTTAAAAAAGTAAAAAGTACTATTAAAGTGCGCTTACTCTATTAAATTCTTTTCCTAAAAAAGGCCTTCATCAAAATTTTGCTGAAGGCCTTTTTTAATAAAATACATTAACGCTGAAATAGTATAACGGCACCGTATGCACGAAGCTTGATTTCACTCTTTTCAACAGCAGGCAGCACCTCATTATTTAAGGCGTTAACCCATTTACCTAAAGGCAGTTTCACCACCTTTTCATCGGCAGTTCCGTTAAATGCCAACCATGCCTTTTTCCATGAATCTCCAATGGAAGCGCCATTGATGGTATAAACAATGGTACCCGGCAATGCAGCTTCATCAAAGCGGATGGCTTTGCGAATGGCAGCAGCAGAATTTAAGCGAAATGCGGGATGCTCTTTACGTATTTTAATGAGTTGCCTAACATAATTTACCAATTCAATATGCTTAACTTTTTCTCGCCAATCAATGGCATTAATACTATCCCCCGACTGATAGGAATTTTCAACCCCGTTTTTACTGCGCATAAACTCTGTTCCCGCATGCAAGAACGGAATACCTTGCGATGTTAACACTAAAGTTAAGGCAAGCCGATGCATACTTTCAACCTCGACAGTCGTTGCTTCTTTGGCACTAATTTTTAACTTATCGGCCAATGTATGATTGTCGTGACACTCACAATACGTAACCGATTGCCACGGCTCTTTTGCATATGCACTTTTCGAATAGTTGATACCGTTATAATCAATTTGCGGATGCTTGCATGCTGCAACAATTCCAAACTTTACCGACATTTCCATATCCGGTTTACCGGAAACAAAACCTCTATCTTTTTCTTCAAAAACACTTCCTTTAATTCCATCTCTAAAATCATCTCCAAAAACCGCAATTCGATTCAATTTTGACGCATTCTTTTTTAAAGCACGCAATGAATCAGGCAATGGCGAACCACTAGCAGTCCAGCCTTCTCCATACAATAAAATATCCGGCTTTAAAGCATGTAGTTCTTTCGAAATCAAATTCATGGTTGCTATATCATGCACCCCCATCAAATCAAATCTAAATCCATCAATATGATAGTGCTTAACCCAATAACTTAAACTCTGCAACATAAAATGTCGCACCATCGAACGTTCGCTAGCCAACTCATTTCCACATGCCGTTGCATCCGAAAATCCACCCTTTTCATTTTGTCGATAATAGTACCCCGGAACTAAAATATTAAAGTTACTTGTTGCTGATAATGCCGTATGATTGTATACAACGTCCATGACTACACGAAGTTGATTTTTATGCATGGCAGCAATCATGGTTTTTAGCTCCCGCATGCGAACTAAGCCATCGGTTGGATCCGTACTGTAACTCCCTTCGGGAGCATTATAATGCCCAGGATCATATCCCCAATTATAATGATTTTTTTCAGGCTTCGACTCATCTACTGAATTATAATCAAAGAAAGGCAATAGATGTACATGGGTTACCCCCAATTCTTTAATATGCTGTAACCCCGTAGCATAATTTTGATACTGTGTATTGGTTTCTGCCAGCCCCAAATACTTTCCTTTATGAATGATTCCTGAAGAGGAATGACTGCTAAGGTCACGAATATGCAATTCATAAATCACTGCATCCGTTGCAGCATTTGTGGCGGAAAAAGCAGGACTTTTATCGAGCGCCCATTTTAGGGGATTTGCATCTTTTGGATCGATGATCATTGAACGCTTTCCATTAACTCCAACTGCAATAGAATATGGATCTGATATCTCCTTACTCCAACCTGAATCAAACTTAACTTGAATAGTATAATAATGATTCTTGAAATCACCTTTTGCACTTCCCAACCATGTTCCGGCTATAGCTTTTTCCAAGTTTAATTCTAGCAACTTTTCTCCGCCATCGCCTTGGCGATAAATATTTATTTTAATTCCTGTTGCAACAGGGCTCCAAATTCTGAAAACTGCAGCTTGCTTTTGATAAGTAACCCCCAAGTCGTTTCCTTTATAAGTAGGATAATCATTAAAAGCCAATTGAGCAAAAGAGGTTGATTTCATACAACAAGCCACGATTAAAAAACGCCAAAATAATTTCATGATAAATTCGGTTTAACGATATAAAACAACATATTCCCAAGGAGCCAAGCTCCATTTTTTACCATCTAGCTGAACCATTTTTTCTTCAAACAAACTAGTAAATATTCCTTTCGCTTGTTCATCAAAAATTTCAAATTCTGCAGCATGGTTACTCATATTTAATACAACCACCACGGCAGCCGAACCACATTCGCGCAAATAGGCTAAAATTTGATGCTGCGCGTTGGTATTAAGCAAGTAGGTTGTTACTGCTGAATCGCCGGCCACCAATGCGGCATGTTCAGCTTTCAAGTTTAACAGTTTTTGATAAAAATCGTGCATGGCATAACTGCCATTCCATTCAATTACATCTTTTTCAAAAAAAGCAAGTCGCTTTAAGTTAGGCAACTCTTGTCCGCTATAAATCAACGGAATGCCATTCCATGTGCAACTAAATACAGCAAAGGCTTTTGCAGCATCCCCATATTTTTCATACTCGGTACCATTCCAACTATTTTCATCATGATTGGTGGTGAACCATAATTTTAAATCCTGCTCTTCTCCTGCTTGTTGATATTGATATAAAATTTCACGTAGTGCATCAACATGCCAATGATGTTTATAAAATTCTGCAGTTTTATGCATCCAAGTCCAAGTATAACAAGCATCAAAAGCTTCATAATAATGCGCATTTTCGATACCGTCATTTTCTGCCAGCCAAAATAATGTTTTGGTATTTTCTAAAGCGGCGCGTGCTTCCACCCAAAAATCTAACACCACCCAAAAGGCCAAATCGCATCTAAATCCATCGATATCAAAGGTGGTTATCCAATAGCGCATGGCCTCAATCATGGCACTACGTAATTCCGGATTATCATAATTCAATTCAATAATATCATCCATTCCACTTGCAATTTTAAAATCATTGGTTTGTGGATCAATTTTATAATAGGCAGGATTGGAAACAGTCCAAACATGATCCCATCCCGTATGATTGGCCACCCAATCAACAATTACTTTAAATCCTTGCTGATGCGCTAATTCAACAAATTGTTTAAAATCATCAACGGTTCCATATTCGTCACTAATCGCCATATAATCACTACATGCGTATTGACTGCCCAAATTTCCTTTTCTATTTTTAACGGCAATGGGCGTAAGCGGCATAAACCATAAAGTATCAATACCCATTGATTTCAACCTTGGTAAATGCGGGATAAAGGCATTGATAGTTCCTGCTGCCGAGTATTGTCGAAGATTTACTTCATATACATTGGTGCGATTAATCCATGAAGCCTTTTTAAACCGATTATGATGCATGTTGCTATTTATTTAATAATATTAATTTACACTGTCAATCCTTCTATTGCGTCAAATGTAAGTAGGAATACCGAAAAACACAGCTTCTTTCAATTCAAACACAACTATTTACCTTTGCACGTGTTTTAGTTAGAAAATATTGAAAATTGCTACGCATAAAATGGGCGCAATCGTCAAAAAAACAATTTCATGAAACAATTTGATGTACCAATCAACTATCGAAGTCCACTTATAGCAGCCATTAAGTCGCAACGAAAAAATGCCGACAAGATGAAGAAAG
This sequence comes from Bacteroidota bacterium, assembly GCA_046050225.1. Lineage (GTDB taxonomy): Bacteria > Bacteroidota > Bacteroidia > Chitinophagales > Chitinophagaceae > Ferruginibacter. The sequence goes on from JBJOQA010000233.1 coordinate 6,088, forward strand.
ACTTCAGTCCAACACTGCTCGACTTTGGCAATGTTCAGTTTTATTTAGCACGCCATTTTGGATTTTGTTATGGGGTTGAAAATGCGATTGAAATTGCTTTCAGAACCGTGGAGGAAAACAAAGGCAAACGGATTTTTTTACTAAGTGAAATGATTCACAACCCGCAGGTAAATGCAGATTTAGTAGCGCATGGTGTTCAGTTTTTACAAGACACTTACGGAAAAGAACTCGTGCCATTTAGTTCATTAACCAAGGAAGATGTGGTGATTATTCCGGCCTTTGGTACAACCTTAGCCATTGAGGCGCAATTAAAAGCGATAGGGATACAAACCGAACGCTATAATACCACTTGCCCCTTTGTAGAAAAAGTATGGAATAGAAGTGAGCAAATTGCCAAAAAACAATACTCCGTAATTGTACATGGCAAACCCGCTCATGAAGAAACCAGGGCCACATTTTCGCACGCAGCAGCCAATACGCCTACCTTGGTAATTAACGATATGCAAGAAGCCATCGAATTGGGGAAATACATTTCAGGCGAAAACCCGATTGAAACATTTAATACGTTTTTTGCCAATAGATATTCAAACGGATTTGACGCAAAGCAAGATTTACAACGCATTGGCGTGGTAAATCAAACAACCATGTTGGCTAGCGATACGCAAGCCATTTCTGATTACCTTAAACAGGTAATGATGCAAACCTTTCAATTAACGGAGGAAAATATTTCAGAACGATTTGCAGATACAAGAGATACGCTTTGCTACGCCACCAATGACAATCAAACAGCGGTTTATGGACTCTTAACAACACCTGCTGATTTAGCAATTGTGGTAGGTGGATACAACAGCAGCAATACATCACATTTAGTAGAATTGTGTGAAGAGAAATTACCTACTTACTTTATTAATTCTGCCGAAAACATTCTTTCATTGAATGAAATCAAACACTATAATTTTCATACCAAAGAGGAATGTATCAGTTCGAATTTTTTACCTTCAAATGGTACTCCAAAAATTTTACTAACGAGTGGAGCCAGCTGTCCGGATGCCATTGTGGAAGCGGTTATCCAAAAACTAACCACATTACTCAATGCCCCGTTTAGTATGGAAATGGTAGCTGCCAATTTTCTAAATTAATAAAAAGTTTATTACATAAAAAAATGCCCTTTTAGAGGGCATTTTTTTATGCATTTAGCAGTATCAATTAATAATTACGAAGTGTCATTTCCACTCGGCGATTTTTAGCTCTACCTGCAGCAGTATTATTATCCCCCAAAGGATTTTCATCTCCAAAACCTTGGGCAGTAATTCTCGACTCACTAATTCCTTTTTTCACTAGATAATTTTTAACCGAAATTGCTCTTTCTTCAGATAAATTACGATTGCGTGTTGCATCACCGGTATTATCGGTGTAGCCGCTAATATCAACTTTATAATCGGGATTTTGCTGTAATAAAGCCACCACATTATTTAAAGAAACATTAGAACTAGCTAACAAACGTGCGCTTCCGGTTGCAAAGAATAGATTTTGTGCTGCTTTTTTCACTTTAGCAACCACCGCTTCTTCAATTGCTGGGCAACCAAAATTAGCTGCTACACCGGCAACTTTAGGGCATTTATCCTCTTCATCATTAATGCCATCAGCATCTGTATCAGGTACCGGACAACCACCATATCTAGCAAAACCGGCAGCATCCGGACATTTATCTTCTTCGTCATTGATACCATCTTTATCTCTATCCGGAACCGGACATCCGCCATATTTCAATAATCCTTTTACATCCGGGCATTTATCTGATTTATCGGCAATACCATCTCCATCAGTATCAGGGCAACCTTTGAAAGCGGCTGTTCCTTTAGCCGTAGGGCATTCATCCGCATCATCCGCAACGCCATCTCCATCGGTATCTTTAGGAGCAACAACAACCGGTAAAGCCGGTTTAGGAGCAACTGCCGGTTCATCATCACTACTTACATTTTGAGCAAAGCCAAATGAATAGAACATATTATCCGGTAAAACACTTGGAGTTAAACTCACTTTATATTGAGCCTGTAAAAACAAATAAGTGGTTCGGTTTCCATTAAACTGAATACCTGCGCCCAATGGTACATAGGCGCCAACCCGATTGGTGTATAACCCTAAACCCGCACCGGTGGTTAAAAAAGGAGCCCACAAATTTTCATCCTTCAACGGTCGAAAATTAACGGATGGTTCAAACTCAAGACCAATCTCTGTTTTACCCGGTAAATTATTGTATAAAGCACTGTAATCATGAAAAACCCCATTTAATTTGGCAGAAAAATCAATAAACGGAGTTAAGCCTTTCCAATAGGATACCGAAACACCTGCACTCATGTCACGAATAGCCAATGCCGTTGCATTACCATTAGCGCCGAAGCTTTTGGGAGCATTAAAATCACTTAAAGTAAAAGCCACACCAAACAAGGTTGGCTTTTTTGCACCCGGAATAAAGCTGTATTTTTTTGCTTTTTGGGCATTCACCATAGTTGCCAGTAATAATAAACCTGCAACTATAAACAATCTCTGTTTCATACTAATTAATTAATTAAACGATCAATTCTAAGATGCATAATTACAAAAAAAGATGCAAGGAGATGCATCTTTTTTACAATAGTTCAATATTTTAAGATTGTAACTTCGCTTAGTCGGTAGCAATATTTTGGGCAAAGCCGATGGAAAACACTAAGTTATCGGGATTTACTTTAGGCGTTAAAGCAACCTTGTATTGCGCTTGCAAAAACACATAAGTAGTGTTACTTGCATTGAATTGAATTCCGCCTCCCAATGGTACATATGCACCTATTTTATTTGTATAAAGTCCTAAACCTGCACCTACAGACAAGAAAGGAGCCCATTTATTTTCATCTTTTACCGGACGAATGTAAACCGCAGGTTCAAATTCAATCCCAATTTCTGTTTTACCAGGCAAATTATTATACAAAGCACTGTAATCGTGAAATACACCATTCAATTTTGCAGAAAAATCGATGAAAGGTGTTAAACCTTTTAGATAAGAAACAGAGATACCTGCACTCATGTCGCGGATATCTAATGTTCTGGCGTTACCATTTTTTCCAAAGTTTTTTGGAGCATTATAATCACTAAGAGTAAAACCAAATCCAAATAGGGTTGGTTTTTTAGCACCCGGGGCAAACTTGTATTTTTTTGCGTTTTGCGCATAAATTGCAGTTGTGAGCAACAATAAAGAAAGCACCAGAGTTAATTTTTGTTTCATACGCTGAAGTTAGTTTGGTAAAAACGCCAAAAAGCGTTGTTATGGTTAATGCTTACAAAAATAGCATCTTAATTGAATAATTACACCACTAAATAGAAAAATATAAATTATAGAAAAACCCACTGTTTTTAATGGAAATTCGACGTGTTTTATTAAAAAAACATAAACATCGTAAATGTTCAAAGCTTCATTTCCCTATATTTGCAAAAATTTTGGAGAAACAGTTAGACAACGTTTTGTTTTTTTAACTTCAAAATCAGTTCTTTATTTCAAAAGTGAATGGACCGGTAGCTCAGCTGGATAGAGCATCCCGATTGCTAAATCGGGAGGGACATTGGTTCAATCAACATATGTAGTTCTTTATTTCAAAAGTGAATGGACCGGTAGCTCAGCTGGATAGAGCATCAGCCTTCTAAGCTGGGGGTCATTGGTTCGAATCCAATCCGGTTCACTTTTTCATACAGGCCGC
>JBJOQA010000234.1:0-2770 GCA_046050225.1 Bacteroidota bacterium
ATACTTTTAGCACCGAATTAGTAAAATTGGATGCCTACCATCAGTTAGATTTTTATCTTTCTTACCAAGTAAAGAAAACCATGAAGTTGTTTATAGATGCACGAAATATCACCAACCAAAATGTAGTGGAAGTGTATGGCTAAAATAGCCGAAAATTTAATGCAATGGGTGGCTTGATGTTGCATTTGTAAACTGTTTTTAAAAAGAAGTATTCAATTCAAAATGGAAGCGCCGGGTATACCTCGGCGCTTTTGTTATCAATAGGGTGGTTTATTGCTGAAAATTTGAATAAGGGATTAAGTTTGCAGTTATCCTTACCTTCGGCACGAAAAACAATATCAAATGGGTTTCATGGCTTTTTTACAGCGCTTTTTTATTTTTTTACGCACGAAATTGAGTAGGGTGCAATACATAATGGTAATTGCCATTGTTGTGGGATTGATTTCAGGCTTGTGTGCAGTTGTTTTAAAAATTGGCGTTCATCAACTTCAACATTTTGTAGAAAATCATAGCACCCAAAAGTTATTAATCTTGGTATTGCCTGTAATTGGCTTGTTTTTTACTGTTTTATTAATTCGTTATTTTTGGGGTGGCCAAATTGAAAAGGGCATTGCTTTGGCGCTAAAAGCCATTGCCGGTAATGCGTCTTATATTGCTTTCCAACATACCTATTTGCATCTTTTTACGAGTTCCCTTACAGTTGGATTAGGCGGCTCAGCAGGTTTGGAAGCACCCATTGTTGCAACAGGCTCGGCAGTAGGGTCTAATTTTGCGCGCATTGCTGATTTGACCTATCAGGAGCGAACGCTTTTGTTGGCATGTGGAGCAGCAGCAGGAATTTCGGCCGTTTTTAATGCCCCAATTGCGGGGGTAATGTTTGCAATTGAAATATTGTTAACGGAAACGATCATTAGCTATTTTATACCCTTAATTATTTCTTCTGTTGTGGGCGCTTTGTGTTCTAAAATTATTTTAGATGAAACATCGCTGTTCACTTTTGTGCTAAAACAATCTTTCAATTATGTAAATGTGCCATTCTATATGCTACTTGGCGTTTTGGCCGGCTTTGTTTCATTATATTATGCTAAAGTGTTTAAGGGCATTGAAAAACAAATTCATGGTTGGAAAATTAATGCGTATGTAAAGGCCATCGCCGGAGGTGTTTTTTTAATAATCATTTACTTCGTTTTTCCTCCCTTATTTGGCGAAGGTTACAATAGTGTGAAGTTGGTAGCCAATGGTAATTTGAAATCATTTGTGGATAATACCCAATTGTTTGCGGCGTTAAATAATAATTGGGCCTTGATCGCATTTGCCGGAATGATTGTTTTATTTAAGCCGATTGCAGCGGGTATCACTATTGGAAGTGGGGGTAATGGTGGCAACTTTGCTCCGTCGCTTTTTACCGGTTCTTTTTTAGGTTTTTTCTTCTCTAAACTATTAAACAGTACACCTTGGATAAAAATTCCGGAAAGCAATTTTAGCTTAGTGGGGATGGCAGGTGTTTTAAGCGGAGTAATGTATTGCCCACTAACCGCCGTTTTTTTAATTGCCGAAATTACGAATGGGTATGAATTATTTATTCCATTGATGATTGTTTCATCTATTTCTTTTTTCATTGTTAAAAGTTATGAGCCGTATTCAATGGATACTAAAAAATTGGCATTGGAAGGACAGATATTTACGCATAAAAAAGAGAAAAATATTCTTACTTCTATTTTGCTAGAAAGTATGTTACAAGATCAGTATGAAACAATTCATATTGATAAAAAATTAAAGGACCTGATTGAAGTAATTAAGCGGAGCGAGAAAAATATTTTTGCTGTGGTAGATCATCGAGATCGTTTTGTGGGTATTATTGAGCTCAACGATGTGAAACAAAAAATATTTCAGCCGGAGCAATTTGAAAAAGTGAGTGTAAAATCACTGACTAAAAAACCGGCAGCTATTTTACAGCAAGACCAAGATATGAACTCTGTTATGGAGAAGTTTGATTTGGCGCAAAGCTGGTACCTGCCGGTACTAAATAAAGACCGAAAGTTTATTGGCTTTATTTCAAAAACTAAATTGTTTAATAAGTACCGCGAAATATTGGCTGCCCAAGCTGATTTATACGAAAATCAATAAGAAAGAAATGCAAGCAAAATTGCATTAAACTATTTTTTACAATTTGAAAGCGAAGTTTGAATCTACCAGTGTAAAGTATAATAACTATTAATCGAAGTTCGCAAGTCTAATAAAAACAATTAGATTCCATTAGTTAAACTTCTTGTACAAAAAGAAATTCGCGATGTTTTAAACTTTTTCCGACTATAGGCGCAAGCTTAACGATTGAAACCCCTCCAACCCCTCAACCCTCAAACCCTCAAACCATCCAACGCCTCAAACCTTCCACCCCCTCACCATCTCCCTCACTTCAAACGCACAACCAAACGAAAGTGTAAAGCCACTTCCTCCATGCCCGTAATTATGAATGATGGGTAAATTGGGTTCTTTTTCTAGGCGAACCGTTTCGCGATAGGGGCGCACGCCGGCCCAAGATCCGGAAATGTTTAGGGTTTTTAAAAAGGGTAAATCAACATAAGCTTTTTCAACAATTTTTTGAATGGTTTCAGGCTCGGTTTGGTTGCTGTTGATGCCCATTTCGTAAGTGCCGCCTACAATAATGGCATCCTTGCGCGGCACTACATATAATTGCTTTTCGTTGTTTAGATGAATCGGAAAACTTGATGCAGGTGTTAATAATGCAACTTGTCCGCGTACCGGAATC
>JBJOQA010000235.1:0-9326 GCA_046050225.1 Bacteroidota bacterium
AAGTCCATTACCATGCAAAAAATTGAAACTTTAACCGAAACGCAATATGCCGAAAGCACTGCATTTTTACTAGAACCTAGCCATGATAGTCCTTTTAAATCAGGCCTACATACAATCAATAGCACGGGCGATGGAGTTATCGTAATTGATGGTATCCGTTTTTTATTTCGACCGTTTACTAAACTACGGCTCCTATTAAAAAACAAATTTGGCAACTAACTACAGTAATTATTCTTGCATTACAACGAAACTTCCTACAAAACTGTCGTAAGATTACGGCAGCCCACAAAATAAAAAACGTAAAAATTCGTATTAATAGATAGATTTTCAATTCATTAAGCCCCCGAATTCTTTTGATAAATGAATAAACAATTCAAATACTACTTACAACTTTCATTGGTTCTATTAGACTTAGTTTTACTAAACCTTGTTTTTTATGTTGCTAAAGTAGCTTTGAGAAGTCATATAATAGATGAAGGCATTAGAGCCTACTTTGAATTATTAGCGGCTATCAATGTTTTTTGGATCATGTTAAGCTTGATTACGCGAACCTATACTGAAAATACGATCATCAATTTTGAAGTATTTACCAAACGTTCGGTGCAAACCTTTTTGCTTTGGGTTATTGCCGTTTTATTTTATTTATTCTTTCTACGCCGCTTTGAAATTTCTAGAAGTATCATACTGGTTACTTTTCTCTCTTTTGCGGTTGGCATGATTTTCAATCGATTTATTTATCTCGGCATCTATAAACACTTTCGCACCAGAAGTAATTTTTTAAATCGCGTATTAATTATCGGATATAATGATACTGCAAAAAGATTGGAAAGTTTTTTCAGTGAAGAAGGCATCAATTCTAAATTAATCGGCTTCACCGAAGATGCGCATAAAGTAACAGAACTATCACGCTACCCGATTCTCTCCTCCGTTCGTGATACAATTATTACTGCTGCCGAATTAGACGTTCAAGAAATATACTCCACTATTCCGCCTGAACAAAATCCGGATATCTACGATATGATTACAGCCGCTGAAAAAGCCTGTATTCGTTTTAAAGTAGTACCTGATATGTCGGTTTTTGTAAACAAACCGGTTCATATTGATTATATCCGCGACATGCCGGTTTTATCAATGCGCAGCGAGCCGCTGGATGATGTTGGCAATCGAATTAAAAAACGTGTACTAGATGTATTGGTAAGCTCTTTTGTGATCATTTTCATTCTCACTTGGTTGGTTCCGATATTAGGGTTACTTATCTTCTTAGAATCGCGCGGCCCGATATTCTTTTCTCAAGTTAGATCAGGCAGAAATAATAAAACCTTCCATTGTTACAAGTTTAGAAGTATGCGTGTAAACAAAGATTCTGACTTGAAACAAGCTACCAAAAACGATCGAAGAATAACACGCATTGGTGCCTTTATTCGCAAAACTAGTTTAGATGAATTTCCGCAGTTTTTCAATGTATTTAAAGGCGAGATGAGTTTGGTAGGCCCCCGCCCTCATATGGTGAAACATACCACTGATTATTCAAAAATTGTAGATCAGTTTATGATTCGTCAGTTTCTTAAACCCGGCATCACAGGATGGGCACAAATCAACGGCTATCGCGGAGAAATTACAGATGACAATTCCATTAAAATGAGGGTAAACAATGATTTGTGGTATTTAGAAAATTGGAATATCTGGTTAGATATAAAGATTATGTTTTTAACGGTATACAAAGTTTTTAGTGGCGACGAAAAAGCCTATTAACTTTTATAACCGCAAAAAATATTCAAAAGTTGCTACTGTACTGCAGTAGCAACTTTTGAGCAAATAAAAAAGCTCGGTTTTTATTGTAACTGAGGTCGGCGAAGCCGTGAAAAAATTCAACTAATCACTTTTGCATTTTAGCTAAATGCAACCATTTAATATATGAAACATTTACCGCGCATCATGTACTGGCTGCTTATAGTCGGTATTATTTTCAGGGCTATTGAAACGTACCTGAACCAGCGGGATATGGAATTAATTTTTACACAAGCTGTATTTGGATGGTACTTTAAAGTGGGGTATTTCGGCAATATATTATTAACCGTTGTTTCGGTTTATTCATTCATTGCCTATAACAAATACTTCCCTCGTTTTATTACAGCAAGTTATTTGCTACTTATCGCATTGGTATTTATTTGCTCTTTGAAAGACCTGAGTACCATGCTGCAAAAACCCACCATGTTTTATGCGATTAAAGGTATTGGAACCTATGTAAATTTTGGTGTTTTATTCTTTGCATGTAATGTTTATTACCTCGAAAGAATATTAAAGCTTTTCTATTATCTCTGTTTTGTATTTATCGTAGGCGGTTTGATTAATTTGTCAGCCGTTGGTTTTGGTGCCGGCCGAGGTGATATGCTTTTTGCGCTCAAAGACTTTGCCGTTTATTTAATTTGGGTAGCTCCCTTCTTTATTTTGCAAGAGGAAGAAAATAAAACAAAAAACATGTTGAATTATGCCCTTTTATTCTTCACATTACTTTTTGTTTTCTTCACCGGAGCACGTTCTTATTTAATTACCTTTTTTATTTACTTCATTGTAAAATTCAAAACGCAATTACAAAGTAAAAATGCTATTGTTACCATTTTAGGGATGGTCATACTTGGGGTTGGAGCTTATTTTGTTTTAATCAATAGTAGTTTCGGAAAAAATATTGAAGATGCATTTACCATTTTATCCAATCGTTCTGGCGAAGATTCAAGAAGTGATCAGTTAATCGACTTCTGGTATCAATATAATACCGATTACTTGATTCAAGGTGTTGGGCCAATGGCAAAATGGTATTGGACAACAGTGGGACTATATGAATATCTCGATAATCAATTTTTGCTTTTAGCTTGGTGGGCCGGTTTACCTACATTGTTGGTATACCTTTATTTCTTATGTATGAACTTGGTTATTAAGTCGGAAAACTCAATACTCGGCGAAATTAAAGGCATCAAACTAATTATTGGCCTATGGATTTTGGGTTGTTTGGGCTTGTCTATTTACATCACCATCAGCACCAGTTTATTCTATTATTTCCTCTCTATCTTGATTGGATTACATACCTGCAAATACTCACAAGTAAAAAATTTAGAATTTGAAGAAGCTTGAAAAATATGGCGTGGTCATCCTATATCTCGCCACTATCGTGGGATTGGGTTTTAGTTTTTTAGGAAGTATACTCAACTCTAAAATGCTTTCGAAAGAAGTGTTTGGAGATTGGAAGTATATTCAAAACTACCTGATGATGATTAGCTATTTTGTAAACTTTGGCTTTTATTATTCGGGAGGTCGTTTAATTGCATCCACCGAAAACCCAAAACGCATTGCAACTTTCAAAGGTTACATGTTATACATCAGTGTTGTTGGGCTGCTTATCATGTTTGTTGTTACGCTCATTGCAGGAATTGGATGGCCCAAATTATTCGGCCCCAATTTATTTAACATGATGTTGGTAATGTTCCCGTTATTTATTATCCATCCTTTAATGTTCTACTTCGAATCTATATTTCAATCAGAAAACAAAATGATTGATTATTCCATTTACAAAGTAGCACCGCCGGTTCTTTATGTTATCGCCCTGCTCGCCTTCCAAAATCTTTCTGCGGGTAGTTTGTATTATAATGCGGCACTGTTTTTTATAACCAATTTAATTGTTTTCTTATTCTTCATTTTAAAAGACAAATACATCTTTAAAAAACAATCACCCGAATGGGATGAATTGAAACAAGAAAATAAAACCTACGGCATTCATTTATTTTATGGCAGTGTTTGGAATGTAGGTGCCAGTTATTTGCTACCGCTACTCATTGGCCTGTTTAACCTAAACAATGAAGATGTAGGGCCATATAGCTTAGCATTGAGCTTTATTATTCCGTTTTCATTTTTACCAACCATTGTTGGAACCTCTTACTTTAAACAGTTTATCAATATGCCAAAAATACCGGCAGATGCATTTAAGAAAGTTATGCTTGCCTGTGGCGGATTATTAATCGCAACCATTTTAGGCATTGATTTCTTTATCGATCTATTTTTAGGAGAAAAGTATCAAGAGGTTGGCTTCTTAGTTAAACTCGGTGCGGGCGGTGCCATTTTACAAGGTTTTGGCGATTTTGTTAATAAGTTTTTAAGTGCAAAAGGCGAATCGCCTTATATTAAAAAAGTAGCCATCGTTGTAGGTGTAGTGCAGGTTGTAGCCTCCTTGTTATTCATTAAATGGTTCTCTTCTACCGGAGCCATGGTGGCTAAAACCATTGGTTCGGCGGTTTACTTTGTTTTACTCTATCAATTTTACCATCGTCGATTTATACGACCAAACAAAATTGCAGCTGCATAATTATTAAACGCATGATTATTGTTCATTTAGGCATATCAGGATACCCGGGAGGGAATGCATCGCTGCAAAGGATTCGCTATACTTTTAAGGCAATACAAGAAACCGGCTTACAATCATGGATCATCAATAAACATAGTATCCATGCAAAACCCTATGCAGCAGCTGAGATTGAGGAAGATGGCATGAAGATTATTTCTACTTCTCCTATTTTACACAAACCCGAATCGTTTATAAAAAGAAATATTAATAAACTAAAGGGAAGTTTGGGCGAATTAAAATTGCTTTTAAAAAATAGAAAGCAAATAAAAGCAGCAATTTTATATACCCCTTATTTCAGTGAACTGATTTATTATAGAATAGTTTCCCGCATCTGCGGATTTAAATTGATTATACAATATGTAGAGTTTAGATCGCAAATTGCGGAGCGCAACAGTTTTGGCACAAAAATAAATGACCGCCTATTTGATCAACAAGGTTTTCATTTATGCGATGGCGTGATTCCAATCAGCGATTATTTGCAAGCACATATTGCACAAAGATCGAACAACAAAATGCCACAACTTAAAATTCCGGCTATTTGCGATTTTACTGAATTCAATCAATACCCTACCGCTCCTGAACAAAACTATTTGATGTATTGTGGCACGGTGCATTATTTAGAAGTGATTTATTTCATTTTAGATTTCTATAAAAAAATAAAAGAACAAAATATTTATACTGGAAAACTCATCCTGGTAGTTTCCGGAGATGTACAATCTTATTGGGATGAATTTAGATCGCACTTGGATAATTTCACGTATAAAGCAGATGTAGAAATTCGTTCTAAAATTCCCTATAGCGAATTAGTGGGACTATATAAAGGCGCCGATTTATTATTAATTCCGCTTAGAAACAACATTCAAGATATTGCAAGATTTCCGCAAAAGATTAGTGAATATACGGCAGCAAAGCGCCCTTTTATTTCAACCAATGTGGGTGAAATGAGGGCTTATTTTCAACACCTTCACAATGCAATTCTTGCAACCGAATACAACACCGATAGTTATGTAAAAGCATTTCAAGAAGCTGTAAGTAAAAATTTGCTGAATAATATCGGCGAAGCCGGATTTCAAACAGGCATGCAACATTTTCATTACCAAAGTAATTGTAACAGACTTACTAACTTTTTCAAATTGCTCAACTAACAGTATAATATAAACGTTTTTTGAAAAACAATAAGCAACCATATACCATTCATCTTGGCTTCTCCGGGTTTCCGAGGGGCACGGCATCTGTGCAACGCACTCGTCTTACCTTTAAAGGACTGGCATTATGTGGACATCAACCACTGATCATCAATAAAATCAGTCATCACGAAAAAGGTTACACAAAAAAAATTGCACACACTGCCGATCAAATTCGAATTGTAAATACTGCATGGTTGCCTTATCGGCCCGATTCTTTTATTGCCAGAAATATTAATAAACTTTCGGGTTATGTTGGTGAATTTTTGTTTCTAGTTAAAAAACGGAAGCAAATAAAAACAGCCATAGTTTACAGCAATTATTTTGCAGAGTTTCCTTACTACTGGATGTTATCGAAAATACTAGGCTTTAAACTGATTCACCAATATGTAGAATTCTTTTCAAAAATTCCGGGTCGCAATTCTTTTTTCACGCGCTTGAATGATCGACTTATCGATTATCATATACAACATTATTGCGATGGCATTATAGGCATTAGCAACTACCTCATTCAACATATTCAAACAAAAGCGCCAAACAAGCCAATAATTAAGTTACCGGCCGTTTGCGATTTTGATGAACTTAAGACAATTCCTTTGAGTGAAGAAGGACCATTTATCATGTATTGTGGCACCATCTACTACGAAGCGGTTATTGAATTTATCATTGATATTTTTGATCGATTAAAAAAAGACTGCGTTTACGATGGCAAATTAATGTTGGTTATTTCGGGTAATCAAGATGGTGATTGGGATCAACTTCAACAAAGGCTCAATCAATCTCCTGCTAAAGATTTAATCATTGTAAAGAATAATATCCCATATTCAACATTATTGAGTCTTTACAAAACTGCCGACCTTTTATTGATTCCTTTACGTAATACCATACAAGATATCGCTCGTTTTCCGCATAAAGTAGGCGAATATACCGCCGCGGGCAGGCCGGTTGTTTCTACCAATGTAGGTGAATTAAAACAATATTTCACGGATGGCGAAAATGCACTTTTAACTGATGAATATGATCTGGATCAATATGTACAAAAAATAAAATCAGTGATCACAGATCCTACAAAATACAATGCCATTGGTAACAAAGGGCATGAACTTGGCTTAGCCAAATTCGACTATCATAGTCAAGGTAAAAGCCTACACCAATTTATAGAACAATTACACAAAAAATAATCCCCCACCCATGCTTAAAATTTTGTTGTTGAATGATACCCTCATAAAGGGCGGCAAAGAAAGAAGGATTGTAGAATTATTGAAGTACAGTAAAGCGCATTTTCCCGTTCAGTTTGAGTTAGTGTTTATGCATCAAACTATCGATTATCCTGAAATTAATGAGGTGGGATATCCCATTCATATCTTAGATTGGAACAACAAACAATTTTTGAAAGGTTATAAAAAACTAAAAGGAATTTGTGATGCATTTCAGCCCGACATTATTCACTCTTGGTCGAGCATGACAGATATCTTATCAGTAATTTTAAAATGGCAAATCAAAAAGCCATTTATTACGAGTATGATTGCGCAAGCATTGCCTAAAGCCACATTAAGAGATAAGGACTATTTCCGTTCCAAAATTGCCTTTCCGTTTGCAGATAAAATAACTTCTAATACCAAGGCCGGTATTACTAGTTTTCATGCACCCCAACAAAAAAGCTTGTGCATTTACAATGGATTTAATTACAATCGACTCAACAATTTAATTGACCCTAATACATTACGCAACCAATTAGGTTTACAAAACAAATTTATAATTGGGATGGTAGCCGCATTTGAACCGCGGAAAGATTATTTTACAGTAATTGAGGCTGCAAAAAAACTATCGATTCAGCATGCAGATCGTATTGCATTTGTGCTGATTGGCGGTGGCGCAATGCAAGAAGAAGTAAAAGCGCAAGCCGGAGAATGGCTGAACAAAACCATCTTTTTTACAGGAAAATTAAATAACGTTGAATCTTATATCAACCTATTTAATATCGGTATTTTATGCACAAACAGTGATGTACATGGTGAAGGAATTTCTAATTCAATCTTAGAGTGCATGGCTTTGGCAAAACCCATCATTGCAACCGAAGGTGGTGGTACTGCCGAAATAGTGCAACACCGAACCACCGGTTTTTTAATCGCACCTAAATCTCCGGATGTATTAGCCGAAAAAATTCAACAATTGATGCATGATGATCAATTAGCCATTCAAATGGGCCAAGCCGGCAAAAAAATAATTCAAGAGCAATTTACGATAGAAAAAATGTGCAATACCTTTTTTGCAACCTATCAAGAATTAGCTTCTAAATAAATATTACTCGCCATATTTTACCCCCGCCATAAAAGGCAAAACGTATGAAAAAAGTATTAATCGTAAACTGGTCGTGGTACCCCACTGGAGGCGATTGGACGTATATTGAAAACGTTCAAAAGCTATATGAAGCAAATGGATACCAGGTTATTCCGTTTTCAACTTTAAATGATCGAAACTTTGAAACACCATTCGACAAGTATTTTGTTAAATCGTATGATTACAAAGTACTCAACAAAAACAAAAATTTTACAAACGGATTGCGTGTTTTAAAATCATCGATTGTTTCTTTAGATGCGCTTCAAAAACTAGATAAACTTTTAAATGAAGAGCAAATTAGTTTTGCGCACCTACAAAATGTGCATCACTATATAACGCCATCAATTGTTGAGATGCTGCATAAAAGGGGTATAAAAATTATTTGGACCCTACATGATTTCAAAATTATTTGCCCCGAAAATTCATTTATCTCCAACGGCAAAATTTGTGAAAAATGTATTGACGGATCCTTTTATCATTGCGCCACCAATACTTGTAAAAAGAAATCATTTTTAGCTAGCAGCTTAGCAAGTTTTGAAGCTTACTACTATCATAAGAAAAAGACTTATACAAAAGTTGACAAATTCCTTTGCCCTTCAAATTTTTTACTCAACAAATTCAAAGAATTTGGATTTAAAGAGGAGC
The DNA here is from genome assembly GCA_046050225.1 of Bacteroidota bacterium. Classification (GTDB taxonomy): domain Bacteria; phylum Bacteroidota; class Bacteroidia; order Chitinophagales; family Chitinophagaceae; genus Ferruginibacter. The sequence continues at coordinate 8,563 of JBJOQA010000235.1, forward strand.
AGCTTTCATTAGCCCATTCGTGTTATGACATTTCATTGGTAGACGATTATATCAAAACGCATCCAATGCAACCTTCCAAGGAAAAATATGTTCTCTATATCGGGCGATTAGAACAAATAAAAGGCGTTCATACTTTAATTGAGGCAGTAATAGACACACCAATTCAATTAAAAATAATTGGCACAGGTTCACAAGAACCTTGTTTAAAAGATAAAGCTGCCGGTCATTCTAACATTGAGTTCCTTGGCTTTAAAAATAAACAGGAAGTATTTGAACTAACACGTAATGCTGCATTTGTAGTTTGTCCTTCTATTTGTTATGAAAATCTACCGTTCTCTGTGATCGAAACCTTCTTGTTTTCGGTGCCCGTTATTGGTGCAAAAATTGGTGGTATCCCTGAATTAGTGATCAATGAAAAAACTGGTCTACTTTTTGAGGCTGGTAATGCAAATCATTTGTGCGAGAAGATGCGGTATCTGTGGAATAATGAATCGATTGCTACCGAATTGGGCAAAAACGCAAGGAAGCATGCATATGAAATGGTGAACTACGCTACCCATTGGAAAAAAATCGAATCCATTATTCAAGAAATCAGTAAATAAGCACAATGACCCAAAAAAAGAAAATCTACATTGCCGGATCCGGCGGTATGCTTGGAGAAGCATTCTATCACCAGTTCAAGGATGATTATATCATCAAATGCACCGATAAAGACGTCAACGAAGATTGGCTCTCCTATCTCGATTTTAGAGAACTCGATGCCT
>JBJOQA010000236.1:0-3753 GCA_046050225.1 Bacteroidota bacterium
GCACGCTTAAATAAAAACAGTCAATTACCGACAGCCAACATCACGCAATGGCTTGCGGATAAAATGGACTTTAGAAGTGGAATGGACGCTTTATCCGAAAAAAAATCAGCTACCCAAATAGGAAATTATCAAATTAATAAGTTTCAGCAATACTTCAAAGGGATTCCTGTTGAACATGGCATTATTAATATCACAAGCAAAAACAATTGGGTTACTTCCTTTCAATTAGAATTTTATCCTATTGCAACCGAAACTCGAACAAGCCCATCCTATCCTGCAAGCGAAGCATTTAATAAAGCCAAAGAGGCAATACATGCACGCGTTTATGCATGGGAAGACAGCAGTTTACCTTCCCCTATTCCGCAACCCGAATTAGTATTCATCGCTGATATCTATCGAAACAACCTGCCGGTATTAGCCTACAAATTTCATATATTGGCTAGCAAGCCACTGATAGATGCATTTGTTTATATTGATGCAAACAACGGTAATCATCTATTAACCGACAACAGAATTTATCATGCGAATTCGGTTGGAACGGCTGACACGCGATATAGTGGCAGACAAAACATTACTACTAATTTTGACAATACCCTTCCTGCAGGTCAACAGTTTCAGCTATCGCAAGTTAGAAATGGCCACTCCATAAAGACCTTCAACATGAATTATCAAATTTTAAATAATGTAAATGCAAATGCTGCAACGGTATTTACGGATGATGATAACAATTGGACAAAAGCTGAATATGGAGACAGTGCCACACTACCGATGGCATCCTACTTGCACAATGCAGCATTGGAAGCGCATTTCAATATGTCGGTAATAAGCGACTATTGGAAACTGGTTCATTCCAGAAGTAGCTATAATAACAATAATGCACCGATACAAAATGTGATTCATGTTAATGACAACAATACGAATAGCTGGCTAAATAATGCATTTTGGTCGGGCAATTATAACGCCATGTTTTTTGGTGATGGCGATGGTACTACTAACAATCCGCCGCAAGTGAGTATTGATGATTGTGGTCACGAATTTGGACATGCCATAACACAAGAAACTTCACAATTAGTTTATAGATGGGAATCGGGCGCTCTAAATGAAGGCTTTAGTGATATTTGGGCTGCTTGTGCCACCAATTATTTAAAAAAACAATTTCCGGCGATAATCGGCAAAAAATTAGATTGGCGTTTATTTGAAGAATCCTCAAATGTTTTGGGTGGCGTAAATGCCGGATTACGCGACATGGCGGATCCCTCTATATTTGGCCAACCCAAATTTTACAAAGGTTTACTATGGGATCCCGGAACTTATGAAGCTTGCCCCATACCTATTGGCGATGTAAACGATCCAAACTACAATGATCACTGCGGGGTACACGACAATAGCGGCGTATTAAATAAGTGGTTTTATATTGTTGCGCATGGCGATACTGCACAAAATGAAGTACTTCGCAATTATTCAGTTGCCGGAATAGGATTTGGCAAAGCAGATTCGCTTGCCTACCTCACCGAGTTGAATCTAACGCCAAATTCTGGTTATAAAACTGCACGTAATGTTTCAATTAATGCGGCGATTACCCTTTGGGGGGATAATGCAGAAGCGCAAATGGTAAGAGATGCTTGGCTTGCAGTAGGTGTTGATACGGCAGTTTTTAATATGTCGAATACGCCTGCATTTACCACCAATTCATTTTCTAGCATCGCAGTTGGCAAGCATGGTACCATTTGGGCCGGAACTACCACTAATGCAAATAATACATCAGATGGCGTTTATCGCTATAATGGAAAAATTTGGGAGAAAGCCCCATTCCTTACAAATAATGCAGTAGCTGCCATCCAGGCCGATAGGAATGGTGGTATTTGGATTGCGCAATATGGCAGAACGGGTGCGCAAGCATTAACCGGCGGAATGAATTATTTGGCCGATAGTGCATTTAGTAACAACACCTATTTTGGTGTAACCACGAATGGCTTAATTAGCAGAAACTCGCGAAGCCTATATGTAGACACCTTTAATTTAACACCATCCAATCGCTCTGTTTGGGTGTCTTCTTTGGCACAAATTACGGTAGGTGTGTCAGGTACGGGAGGTGTGAGCGTTGGTTTTACCCCCGGAGCCTCAGGTAATTTCATCAAATTAACGAAGGGAATAGAAGATACCTCCACCACAGGTGGCTCACAAGCTATTGCAGGTGACAAAAATGAAGTTTGGGCTTTTTCAAGTTTAAATTACTTAAACAGAAGTCAAATTGTTCGTTTTTCAACAGCCACGGCAGATTCAATTGGCATATTGGATTCAACCAACATTCCGGTCCTTCCTAAACAATTTTATGTTAAAGCAATGTATTTTGATGCACTTGGTAAGAAATGGTTAGGTATGCTAAACACAGGCTTAGTGGTAAGGGATGAAGCCGGACATTTTGTTACTGTTGATACAGCCATCTTCAGAACCATTTTCCCATACGGCACCATTGTAAATAATAATGCCATAGTAGGTGATCGATTAGGGAATGTATATATTGGAACCACCAACGGTTTAGTTTATTACAATAAGGGCCCACTCAATCAGGTTAGTTCTTTCCGAAGATTTACAACAGCGCATGGATTGCCAAGTAATAATATTCGTGCAATAGCTGTAGATACCATCCATTATAAACTATTGCTTGCCACGGATAATGGCATTGTGTTTTTTGATCAAATTTGTAATGGTTGGCGCGATTGTCAAGACCAAGCACCCACTTCAAAATCTTCGGCAACTTCAATTGCAAGTGGCAACTGGAGTGACCCATCCATCTGGAACACCAATAAAATTCCGGATTTCAATACCATTGTAAGAATTCAAAATGCAATCCAAGTTGATATACAAGCCTCTTGTAATTCATTAACCGCTTTACCCGGCGGAAACATTAATGTTCAGGCAGGAAAAACTTTAAAAATAGCTAACGGGGAGGAAGAACCTAACCCAACGATAAATGAACACTAAAACGTTTAAAAGACAACATAGGTACTTGGCAAGTATCTATGTTGTCTTTTAAATACTTATTTTTTTGTTGAAATCTTCAACAACATCCACCCTGCTTTAAATTCGTTTTGTATCAAATCCATATTTATTCGATCACCGCTGATACCTATTCTTTCGCGCACATCGGCACCAAATAATTTTATTCTTTTTTCGCCTAACTTCTGTTGTGGTTTTAGTTGGGCGGTAAACAATTGAATGCTTAACCGATCGTTAGGCCGCTGCACTATTTGTTGAAGAAATTGATCAGATTTCAATAAATCATTCGCAAATAATTGTGTAGCCCCTTCGTGGAATTGTACCCACAAAGAATCTGTTTGGCTGCTATCAGGAACTGTGTTACAGCAATAAGTCGGATTACGCATCACTACTTCAAAATCGGCAGGTTGCATCACCGGATGATAAGACCGTACCTCTTTTCGTTTTCCTTGCGCGATAAAATAAACAGATTGTGCACTGTTTTGCGTGGCTGCAATGGTATAGCTAAAAGAGCCGGCGGCATTTGTACGAGATACCGTATCGGAGGCCAATACAATGGCCACATCCGACAATGGATTTCCTGCTTGATCTTTTACCAAACCTTGTATTTGACCGGGCACCGGCGGCGGAACAATTGGCAATTGAGGACCATATGGAAACTGGCAGTAAATAGCAGGCGATGTGCTTTTACAAGAAGTAAAAACAATGCTTGCAAAAAGCAAATTTAGCCAATTCCTTTTCGTGTAATACAAT
>JBJOQA010000237.1:0-15605 GCA_046050225.1 Bacteroidota bacterium
ATTAGCCGATTTTACAGCAACATTTTGACCGTTTACGTAAATAGGAGCAATAAAATATAAGATTGGCAGTAGTATGCGAATCAATCGAAAAAGACCCATAAAGCAGTTTATTTGCCTAAAAATCGGTATTCAATGTTTGAACAACAATCAAAAATGACCGAACCGGCATAAAACGCCCCCGACTTGGAATTTTATGGCGTTGAAAAAATTACAGAAAGATGACAAATTAAGGCTACTACAAATAAGGAAGGGCTACTACAACTGCTTGTAAAGGAACAAAAAAAAGCCCCAAATAAATGGGGCTTTTAATTAAAATGATTGAATGATTAATTCTTTTTTTGCTTTACTACCTTAGATTTTGGTAATTGTGGCTTTGCAGGGCCTTTAAATAAAGCCGGATTTACCTGGGTTGGATTACCTTGATATACCCAAACGATATTATTGAAATACTTATTGAAAGTTGCATTTAACTCCTTTAAGGATACCTTTTTCATATCATCACTTATGGTAACCGAACGTTTCCAATTATTATGCAAAACCTCATTCATAGCCAAGGCATTTGCTTGCGCGCTGTTGGTTTCTTGACGATAAAAAAAGCTGGTTAAATACCCTGTTTTTATATCTTTAAGTTCTTCTTCGGTAAATCCTTGTGTTTTTGTTTTTTCAATTAAGCTTTTCACCACGCCAATGTACTTATTTGGGTTTGTGGTAGATACACTGATATTGGCGGTTGGCGAAGCACCCCCGTCAAACCAACTACCCGGTGCATACGACAATCCATTATTGGTTCTAACTTCTAAGAAATGGCGTTGACTAAAAATTCGCATCGCTAATACAAATGCGTTATAGTCGGCCGAACCCGGCTCCGGTGCACTCGTAACACCTTGAATATAGTTCGTAGCCAGTGCTTTTTTTTCTGCCTTAAAACTAGCTGCCACGGGATGTACGGTTCCTTTTTTAAGTTCAAAGGCCTTCCCTTGCGGGATACTCGCCAATAAAGCCTCAATACTTGCTTCAATTTCATCTTTCGAAAGAGAAGCAACAACAACAATAACCATACGAGATCGCGTTAAAATGGAAGCATAATATGCCTTTGCAAGTTCAGCAGTTATATTGGTAACAGTAGCAACAGTACCTTCCGGACGCTTTGCATAATCCTTTCCCGCAAATGCAGCTTGCTTTGCCATATTATCTATTGAATAGTCGGGTTGCGACTCTTGAGATCTTAACTCATTAATGGCATCCTGCTTAATTCTTTCAAATTCATCTTTATTAAATACCGGTTCGGTAATTGCATCTACGTATAACGGCCAAACTTTACTAAAGTCGCTTTTTATGCAATTCAAACTTATGGTCGAATAGTCTTTTCCGCTATTACCGCCTATTTGTGCACTTACCTTATCCAGTTCATTTTTAAACGCATTTTTATCCATCTTTTTATTTCCACACTCGGTTAATGCATTAATGGCCAAGCTTTCAATTCCTTGTTGTGCAACTGAATAATTTTGCACACCTCCTTTTATCACTGTTTGAATCTCAACAATTTCATTACCACTTGGTTGTACAATTACTTTAACGCCACCAATATTTAATTCATAGGGCGCTGGCTTATCTTGACCAAAAGCAATCAAACTCCCGAAGGTTACCAATAACAATAAGTGAAATATTTTTATACTTTGATTTATCTTTTTCATAAACGTTTATTATTTATCATTGGAAGATTTAAAGAATGTTTCTGCTTGGGTTGACTTGCTTAATTCTGGATTAATAATCATACCCGCTACATAATTCTTACCTGAAATGTATTTGTTCACATAGTTCAAAATATCCTTTCGGGTAATTTTCATGCATGCTTCCGGATAATCAGTAAAGTAATTTAAAGAAGTACTACACCACATAAAAGTGAGCGCAGAGGCGAGAGAAGATGGCTTTTCGTTTTGTCGAATAAAGTTTCGACGCATAATTTCTTTGGCAGTAGCTAATTGTTCATCTGTAAAATAATCTTCTTGTGCCCATTGTTTTACTTGATCTAACACCGCTTCATGACTTTCTTTTAACTTGGTTGGGTTAGGAACCAAAAAAATGCTGATAGGCCCAACATAACGTGCTGTTTGGTAGCTCACGCCAGCATAACTAGCTAACCCTTTATCTACCAATGCTTGTTGCCATTTTGAAGAATTCATTCCCAACAAAGTTGAAAAAACATCTGCCGCAACTGTCGATAAAGAATCATTTCTAAAATCTGGCCCTTGCCAATAATAATTTACATAAGGAGTTTGGGCAATGGGAGATTCTTTTACAAAATATTTAGTAGCAGTTAGTGCGGGAAAATCGGGGATCGGGAATTTTTCATGGGGATCAAAACCACTATGCTTCCAAGTTCCAAAAATAGCCTCTGCTTCTTCAAATGCAGCTTCGTGTTTAACATCACCACATATTACCAATAATGAATTATTTGGATGATAATACTTGTTTTTAATAATCATCATTTTTTCAGGCGTGGCAGTATTAATAACATCATGATCTCCAATCGCATTTTTGCGCGTTACTAAATCGCCCCACAATTTCTTTTGACATTCGTACCATATTTGAAAACCCGGATCACTTTCGGCTCTTTGAAATTCGCCATCTACCACCGGTCTTTCTTTTGCCATATCCTCCTTTCGATAAATAGGAAAGCGAATGGCTGCATTCATAAACTGTAGCCCTTGTTGTAAACTATCTTTATCGAAGGTGAAATAATAATTTACTCGTTCTACATCGGTAGTGCCATTCCAAATAGCGCCTAATTCTTGTGTACGCTTTAAGAATTTTTCTTGATCAGAATAGGTTTCATTGGCCTTAAAAAACATATGTTCAAACAAATGACTTAGGCCACTAAACTCCGGTCCTTCGGTATAAGCACCATTTTTAACAGCAATTTCAATAGTTGCCAATGGAACTTTACTGTTTTCAATTACCACTACTTCTAATCCATTTGAAAATTGCTTCCAAAAATAATGTTCTGGCAAACGGGGCTGCGCAATAGTTGAAAAGCCACTAAGCAGCATTGTTACAAATAATAATGAATACTTCATAATTGAATATTTAAAAGAGAAATTAAGCAATTTATAAATCTGTTTTGATGATGCGATTTCTACTCCACCAAACAAATAGCACTAGATATAAGATAGCCAAAGGCAAGGTAACATATAAGTAATTAGATGGAAAAAAATCTGAATTTTTAGCCATATTGGTGATGGTGTTATTTGGAAAATGTAACATTCCATCTGATGCATTCATGGGCAAATAATCACCCATATTACCCAAATCAATATGATGATTGCCTTTTATGCGGCCCGACCATACTTCTAATAATACCGAAATAATATTTTCTGCACATAAGTACACAACAAATACGCCAATGGCAAATCCGGTTTTTCGAATCAAAGTGGCCATCAACATGGCAATCATGTTATAAGACAATGCCTTCAGGAAAAAATAACCTACCGATTCAAAATGTTCTAATGAAAAAGATGTACCCGAACTAAAACCAAAAATTAATGCGGTAATAATTACCATCAATGTTGCCATGGAGGTTAACACTAGTACCAACATCAACTTTACATCTATAAATTGTTGCCTGCTCCAACCGTCAATAATATTCTGCCGATGTGTTTTGTAGGTAAACTCGTTTGTCATCAAAATAATTAATAACAACCCGGGCAACAACAATAAACATCCGCTTACATAGCTGGTTGTTTGCCATACTTGTTCAAAATCGTAGGGAGCCGAACCTGCCAAGGCGCCAACCATCGGGCTAGTTTTATCGACTTCGTTTTTCACCAAATACACTACATAATTGGCAATTAAAATTCCAAATAAAAAAAACAAACCAATGACGGTAGATGCCATGTAGTTCTTTATCTTAAGCCATTCTATTTTTAATAATTGTACCATGATTATGCGTTTGTCAATTCAAAAAATTTCGATTCCAGACTTTTCTTTTTCAGTTGCAAATGATTGAGCACAATCTGTTGCGAGAAAAAGTATTGATTAATGGCCGACAGTTGTGATGTACCTGTTGCAAAATATAGCTGCACCAACCCTTCTGATAGGGTAGCGCGTTTACAACCCGGCACCTGCGCAGCAGCGCTAACAAGTAATTCCAAATTGTCGGAACCTATTTCAACTATTTCATCATGCGCCAATATTTCATCCACTTTTCCGCTAACAATTAAATCGCCACGTTTCAAAATGGCAACATGTGTACAAACCTTTTCAACTTCATCCAACATATGACTAGCCATAATAATGGTTTTGCCTTGTTGACGTAATTGTTTAATCAACTCTCGAACTTCGGCAATACCTACCGGATCTAATCCATTGGTAGGCTCATCTAATATCAACACATCCGGATCACCCAACAAACAAGATGCGATGGCCAACCGTTGTTTCATACCCAAAGAATAGGTGCTAAATCGACTAGTCTTTCGTTGTGTTAAACTCACCATTTCAATTACACGATCAATATCATCATGACCCCTGCCTTTAATTGCTGCAGCAATACGTAAATTTTGTACGGCATCTAAATAATGATAAAAATTGGGCGTTTCTAAAAAAGTGCCCATCATCCGGCGATGAGCGGCTGTGGGTTCCTCTCCAAATAAGGTATAACTACCCTTGGTTGGAAACAAAATATTGGTAACTAAACCGAGCAAGGTTGTTTTACCACTACCATTAGGCCCCAAAATACCAAATACCGATCCCTTTGGCACGTCAAAACTTACGCCTTTCAGCGCCTGAACCTTGCCATAGGTTTTGTGAATATCCTTAACCGACAAAATCGCATCCATAAAAAATGATTTAAGTTAAAAATAAGCGCATTCCTTAATTTTTGAACACGCTTTTATTATGAGCGGTATGAATTAGCCGTTTGCTGCAGATTGACAACTGTTTCAATTTGGCTTATAAACGATTAAATGAAATTGAAATCGCCCCTACCTCCCTTATCCATCAACTCCATAGATTCCAAAATTTACGCTTTAAATTAATAAATTGCTGCTTACATTGTGTTGAAATCGATTTTCTTGCTTTAAATTTTTATCTCATATGGAATCCTTGTATGTTGACCCCAATATTGCACAGGCAAAAACGCTAACCACCCAATTTTATACTTCGCCGTACTGGTACGAATTAGCCAAAGAAAAAATATTTCTTCCTTCTTGGCAATTTGTGGGCAGCAAAGAATTGGTAAAATTTGTGGGCGACGTACATCCCTTCTCTTTATTAAATGGCTATCTTAATGAACCATTATTATTAACACACGACAAGGAAGGAGAGATTCATTGCCTATCAAATGTTTGCACCCATCGTGGTAATTTAATCGCATATAAAGCCTGCAGCAAAGCCGCAAACTTGCGTTGTAAATACCATGGTCGATTATTTGACTTGGATGGCAAATTTTCTTCGATGCCCGAATTTAAAGAAGTAGAAGATTTTCCATGTGAAGATGACAATTTACCCAAATTGCCCCTGTTTAATTGGGGAAACTTATTGTTTACAACCTTAGGTCAAACCGATACCCCGCATGATTATTTACAAGAAATGATGGACCGGTTACATTGGCTTCCTGTGCATGAATTTGTACATCACCCCGACCTAGGAAAAACCTTTGAAGTAAATTGTAATTGGGCCTTATATTGCGAAAACTACTTAGAAGGATTTCATATTCCCTTTGTTCATGCCAGCTTAAATGCAGCACTTAGTTTTGGCGAATACACCACCGAATTATTTCCTAAATCGATTCTTCAAATTGGCATCGGTAAAGATGAGGAAGATTGTTTTGATTTACCTAAAGACTCGGTTGATTATGGCAGCAAAATAGCTGCCTATTATTATTGGGTATATCCCAATATGATGTTCAATTTTTATCCATGGGGATTATCGGTTAATATTGTTCGGCCGGTTGGAGTGAATAAAACCATCGTAGAATTCATCGTTTATATTTGGAAAGAAGAATTGTATGATAAAGGTGCCGGAAGCGATTTGGATAAGGTTGAATTAGAAGATGAAGAGATTGTGGAGAATGTTCAACTCGGCATCCAATCTCGCTTATATAAACATGGCCGCTATTCGGTAACGCGCGAAACCGGCACGCATCACTTCCATCGAATGATCGGTGAAAGTTTGGCAACGCCGCCGCATTCTTAATAGGAATTAAACGGCAACAGCCAACCACATCGCCATATGCAACAACTTACGCGCAAACTTGGGCTTTGGGCTACCGTTTCCATTGTAGCCGGCAGCGTTATTGGTTCAAGTATTTTTATGAAACCGGCATCTATGGCCGACCAACTGGGTTCTCCAACCTTATTATTAGGGGTATGGATTATTGCGGGCCTGATTTCTATGGTTGGCGCTAGCATCAATGCCGAAATTGGCGCGATGCTTCCCGTAACTGGCGGTCAATATGTATTCTTTCAAAAAATGTATGGTAACTTTTTTGCTTTCCTGTATGGCTGGGCAAGTTTTTCAGTTATAAATACGGCAAGCGTTGCTGCCATAGCTTACATCTTTGCCCAATATGCCGGCTACTTTATTGAACTTCCGCGTTTCCCCATAGAAATTGAACAGCAGGTGCACATCCATATTCCGATGATTGGCACACTCTTTCCATTAGCATATTTTGGCACGAAACTGCTCACCATTGCGTTAGTAACTTTGCTAACATGGGTAAACAGTAAAAGTGTACAAGCAGGCAGCCGAGTTCAAGTAATTTTCAGTGCCGCTAAAATTGGTGCGCTTGTGTTATTAATGGCAATGATTTTTTCCTCTCCAAAGGGAAATTTGCATCATTTCACGGAAGCCTCTACTATTACGGCACCGCTGCATGGCTTAGCATTAGCAGGCGCAATTATCGCAGCACTTTCGGGGGCCTTTGCAGCTTACGACGGTTGGAATAATATTGGATTTGTAGCCGGCGAAATTAGTCAACCGGCTAAAAACATTCCGCGTGGCTTAATGATTGGATTACTAATTTGTATGATTTTATATATCGGCACCAACCAAGCCTATCTATATATTTTACCTATCGACACCATGGCAAAATCGCCCTTGGTAGCTTCAGACGCTTTAGCATCGGTGGCCGGTAATTATGGGGCCGGCATTATTGCATTATTGGTAATGCTCTCCACTTTTGGTGCTACTAACGGTAATATCTTAGCCTGCACAAGAGTAAGTTATGAAATGGCTCGGCAAGGAAATTTCTTTTCGGCTGCAGGAAAAGTGCATCCAACACATCAAACGCCATCCAATGCATTATGGATTCATGCTGTATGGACTTGCCTTTTTGTAATCACCGGATCTTTTGATATGCTTACCGATTTATTCGTTTTTGTTACCTGGATTTTTTACGGCTTTGGCGCCGCGGGCATATTCATCCTTCGCAAAAAGATGAAAGATACGGAGCGACCTTACAAAGCATGGGGATACCCGATCTTACCCTTATTGTTTGTGTTATTTTCTACTTTTTATTTTGTGATGACATTGTATACAGACATTCATAATTACTTAACCGGCAAAACGCAGTTTATACAATCGGTATTTGGTTTAGCCATTACCGCTGCCGGCATTCCACTATATTTTTATTTTGAACGCAAAAAAGCGAAGCTTTGAGCTGTGGAAGAATAAAAAAAGCGTCGGCTTTTACCGACGCATTATTACAATTTTCATTGGATTAATTTCTAAGCGGCTTACCGCTTTTCAATACACTTTGAATTCTTTCGAGCGTTTTTCTTTCACCACATAAACTTAAAAATGCCTCACGTTCTAAATCAAGCAAGTATTGCTCCGACACCAGCGTACTTTCACTTAAATCACCGCCACACATTACATAGGCCAATTTTTTAGCAACCGTAACATCGTGGTCGGTGGCATATTTTGCACGCCACATTCCATTGATACCGGCCAATAAAGTACCTAAAGCATTTCTTCCCAATACTTTTATATCGGTACGTTGCACCGGCATAATATATCCCGCATCGTGCATTTCTAATACAGCAGTTTTTGCATCCGCAATTCTACGCCCTAAATTTAATGTTACGGTGTCTGTTCCTTTTCGATAAATACCTAATCCATAAGCCTCATGAGCGCTTGTAGCCACTTTTGCCGTAGCAATAGTTAAAAATCGATTCTGTAAGGTTAACAAATCTACCTCACCATCATGCAATTCATCAGAAGCCCTTAACACAAATTCTTTTGTACCGCCGCCGCCCGGAATTACCCCGATGCCTACCTCAACCAAACCGGTATAAGTTTCGGCTGCTGCAACAACTCGATCAGCGTGCAAACAAATTTCACATCCACCGCCTAATGCTAAACCATGCGGCGCAACCACCACCGGAATGTTGGAATAACGAACGCGCATTAAACTATTTTGGAACATCCGAATGGCCATATCTATTTCATCATAGTCTTGCTCAATAGCCAACATAAATATCATGCCTACATTAGCACCGGCCGAAAAATTAGGGCCCTCATTGGCAATTACCAATCCTTTATATTTTTGCTCGGCAATCGCTACCGACTGCTGTATTCCTTCTAAAACTTCGCCACCAATGCTGCCCATTTTGGTGTACCATTCTAAACCCAAAACATCATCGCCTAAATGATAGGTACGACAAGCACTGTTTTTCCAAACCGTTTGGTTGGCAAAATTTTTCATTACAATAAAAGCATCACCGCCGGGCAAGGCTTTGTATGCTTTCGTACTAACGTCATAATACAAACGCTTCCCGTCTTGCACTTTGTAAAAACTGCTATGGCCGGCAGCAACCATTTCGTCCACCCAAGCAGCAACAGCAAATCCGGCAGCTTTCATGGCTTGAAGTGTTTTAGCTACACCCAATGCATCCCAACTTTCAAACGCACCAATTTCCCAACCAAAACCCGCCATGAGGGCATCATCAATGCGATAAACTTCATCACTTATTTCCGGAATACGATGAGAGATATAAGCAAACAAATGATAATGAAAAGCACGATAAAATTCACCGGCCTTATCCGTTCCGGCACAAACCGCTTTTAATCTGGTAGCTAAATCTTCAATAGGTTTGGCTGTTTCTAATGTGGCAAACTTTGCTTTTTGACGCGGCGCATATTCAAGCGTTTGCAAATTCAAAGTGAGAATTTCTTTTTCGCCGGAAGCCGATTTTGTTTTCTTGAAAAAACCTTGTTTTGTTTTATCGCCCAACCAATTATTAGCAACCATTTTATCTAACCAATCCGGTATTGCAAATAAATGACGGGCTTCATCTGCCGGACAATTGTCAGCTACTCCTTTTGCTACTTTCACCAAAGTATCAATACCTACCACATCAGCGGTTCTAAAAGTTGCAGATTTGGGTCTGCCAATAATCGGACCGGTTAATGCATCTACTTCATCCACAGTTAACCCTAATTGCTGCATGGAATTCATGATAGCCATCATACCAAAAACACCTATTCGATTGGCAATAAAGGCAGGCGTGTCTTTACACAACACTGTTGTTTTTCCTAGATAACGATCGCCATAGGCCATCAAAAAGTCAACCACTTCTGCTGAAGTATGTTGCGTAGGTATGATCTCTAATAACCGTAAATAACGTGGAGGATTAAAAAAATGGGTACCGCAAAAATGCTGCTTAAAGTCCGCTGAACGACCTTCCGCCATCAGGTGAATGGGAATACCGGAAGTATTGGATGTTATTAAAGATCCGGTTTTACGATACTTTTCCACCTCAGTAAATATCAATTGCTTGATATCTAGCCTTTCCACTACCACTTCAATAATCCAATCGTAATCTGCAATACGATGCATATCATCGGTAAAATTGCCCGTTTGTATGCGCTTAGCCACATCCTTGGTGTAAACCGGCGAGGGATTCGATTTCACGGCCGTTGTTAATGCCTCATTTACAACTTTATTGGCATCATACTTTCCTGCTGCCTCCTCCTCTTTTGCTTTAATATCCAATAACAATACTTGCAAACCAACGCCGGCAAAGTGGCAAGCAATTCTGCTTCCCATCACGCCACTGCCTAATACAGCCACTTTCTTAATATTTCTCTTTAGCATATGACTACGTTTTTATCGCTTTAAAAAATTAGTTAGTTAAACAACTAATTTTACTCGAAGTTAATAGTATTTTGAATTTGAACAAATCAAAAAATGAGAATTGTAGTACGAATCATTGTTTACTCCTCAACATTACGCTACAACACTATCGAAATTTGCCATTGCAAACGTTTGAAATTGATGAAATTGGGTTCTTTTTTACTAACATTAATGCATATTCGCCCCGCTTATCAATTATTTGTAAAAAATCAAATGGCAATTCAGTTGAATGGCTTACATTTATTAACCGAAACTCCTTCTATCCAAACCAAAAACTAACGCTTCTATGCGCACTTCACCCGATACACCCGCTAATCCTGCGCAAGAGTCTGAATATTTATATATCCCTGCTCAAACCAATATCGTAAAAAACATTACCGTTTCTATAGTAATAACTGACACTGATTTTAATATTCAAAATTCTTATTACGAAAACATTACACATCCGGGCATTAAGCCAGGTACCATTGCTAAATATAAAGTTGGCAGTGCGTTTAATTTTGAGCCGGTTGGCATCAATAAAATTGAAATGTTGGAAACCGTAAAACAAAAAGGTTATTGGCAGGGCGACATTGTAATACCTATTGTTACCGGATTTGAAATCACCCAATGCACCATTGCACCCCAAACAATTGACGCAAAAAGTGGCTGGCAAATTAAAATTAGTAAAATAGACACGCACACTTCCTTAGCCAAGCAGGAAGAGGAAACGCATCACCATCCTTTATACGATAATATTTTGGGCACCCTGCATGAAGGTGTAGTCATTATCAATAAAGAAGGACATATAAACCGTGCCAATGAACGCGCCGCAGAAATACTGGGTATTCCTTTACCGCAATTAATTGGGCAATTAGTAGCACATACCGGTTGGAAAGCCGTTCGCAATAATGGTAGTCAATTTGAACATGTTGATTTTCCAATTATTAAAACGCTTTATAGCGGCATTGCCATCCAAAATGAAGTAATGGGTATTAATCGCCCGGATGGTTCACGCGTTTGGCTTTCTATCAATAGCAGTCCGGTTTTTACAAAAGACCAAACTACTCCTATTGCAGCAATCGCCGCATTTTCAGAAATAACCGATCTTAAAAACACCCATGAAAAACTAAAAGAGAGTGAAATCCTTTTTTCTAGCTTCATGAAAAACAGTCCAACTTTGGGTTGGGTGTACGACGAAAATAGTCGGCTCATTTATGGCAATCCCCTATTTGCGGATATCACCGGTTTACCGAATGGGTTTGAAGGAAAAAAATTGAGAGAACTTACAAAGTCGGAGGATATTTATAAAGTATTTGATTATCGCATTAAACAAGTGTTGCATACAGGCAAAACCATTATTGCCGAAGATGCAATGCCTGATAAAGACGGAAATTTAAGATACTATATCTCTTATTGGTTTTTACTTCCGGTTAATAACAATAAAAGATTAATAGGCGGTCATGCGATTGAAATTACCGACCGCAAATTGAGCACCCAAGAGATGGAAAAATACCACGAACGGATGAATTACGCAGCCAATGCGAGTTCTGATGCCATCTGGGATTTAGACATTGCAACACAAACAATTTATAGAAGTGATTCTTTCTCGCATTTTTCCGGTTACAGCAAAGCTGAAATACAACCTGAAATAAATTGGCTTATCGAAAAAGTGCATCCTGCCGATCGCGAAAAATTAGAAAAAAACATCCAGCACTGCTTAGAAAATAATGTCACTAACTGGACTAACGAATATCGCTTAAGAATTGCAGATGGCAGCTATCGCCATATTTTAGATCGCGCATTTGCCATTTACGACAATGGTATACTTACCCGTGTTATTGGAGGGATGCAAGATATCACCGAAATCAAAATCAGTGAGGCCCGCGAGCTCAACGACAAAATTCAGAAGCAAAAAATCATCAACCAAGCAACCATCAAGGCCCAAGAGGATGAGCGCAATCGCATTAGTGGTGAGTTACATGACAACGTGAACCAACTTTTAATGAGCGCCAAATTACATGTAGGCGTTGCCGTTAAAAATTTAGAAAAAAGTCCGGAGCTTTTATCCAAGGCCAGCGACTATATTCTAATGGCGGTAGAAGAAATTAGAGCCCTTACCAAACGATTGAATAATAGTATTCTAAATATTACAGGTCTTGAAAAGTGTATTTTAGAAATCACCAACAACATGCAACTTTCAACCGAAATAGAAGTGATTTCGCATATCGATGAACAGATTGCTGAAAAATTAAGTAACGAACAACAGCTCATGTTCTATCGCATTATACAAGAACAAACCAATAATATCATTAAATACGCAGAAGCGGAAAAAGCATTCATTACGCTTAAAGAAAAAAACGGCAAAGCGATTTTAATAATCAGCGATAATGGTAAAGGTTTTGTAAAAGAAGATCGCCTCAATAAGGGGCTTGGATTTACCAATATATTTAACCGCGTACATGCCTTTAGCGGCGATGTTGAAATCACTACCGAACCGGGCAAAGGTTGCAATTTACATGTTACAATTCCAATTAAAGAAGCATAAAAAAAGCGACGCAACGCGTCGCTTTTTAATATCCTTTGTAAAAATACATTAACTCACATTGCTTCCGGCGTTTATAACAGCTTCAGGACTTACAAAATGCAATTTGCCTGTGGCATCTTCTGCCATTAAAATCATGCCGTTACTCATGATGCCACGCATTTTACGCGGAGCTAAATTTGCTACTACCACTACTTGCTTACCTACAATTGCTGCCGGCTCAAAATGAAGCGCGATGCCACTTACAATGGTACGAACTTCAAATCCAAGATCAACTTGCAACTGCAACAACTTATCGGCTTTCTCTACTTTTTCGGCAGAAACAATGGTGCCTACTTTCAAATCAATTTTGCCAAAATCATCAAATACAATTTCGGGCTTTAAAACCGGCGTTACGGCTTCCGGCGTTACAGTTTCGGTAGTGGTTACTTCATTCATTTTTAGTGCTGCTGCTTTTGCTTTTAATTTTTCAACTTGCTCGGCCACTTCGGCATCATCAATTTTTCTAAACAATAATTCGGGGGCACGCAAATTATATCCTACACTTAGTAACTTGATCTTTCCTGCGTTTTCCCAATCTAACATTTTATCTACCACCTTCATCATTGCACACATTTTGCGTGCGGTAAAAGGTAAAATTGGATTGGCTACAATGGCCAAATTAGCACAGAGTTGTAAACAAATATGCAAACTATTATCAATACTTTTTTGTGCATCTGCAGTTGGCTGTCCGTTTTCCCCCACCGTACGCGCCACAATCCATGGCTCTTTGCGCTGCATGTATTGATTACCTTTTCTGGCCAAATCAACCACTTCAAATAAAGCATCCCTAAATTTGTATGCTTCTAACAGGGTTTGAATTCGTTGCGGCGCATCTGTGATTTCTTGCAACATGGCGCGATCTTGGTCGTCTAATATATCGGCATGCAATGGTGGCACTTTACCGGCACATAATTTATGCATGAGCACAAATGTGCGATTTACAAAATTGCCAAATACCGCTACTAATTCATTGTTAACGGCATCTTGAAAACCTTTCCAAGTAAATTCACTATCCTTTGTTTCGGGCGCAATTTGCGTTAGATAGTAACGTAAAGCATCCACCATCATTTCACCGCCATTTTCTTTACGCACAAAATCTTGAATGTACTCATACATTTCAATACTCCATCCGCGACTCGTGCTCATCTTATCTCCTTCCAAATTCATAAACTCGTTGCTTGGCACATTATCCGGTAATATATTACCATGCAATTTCAACATCGCCGGAAAAATAATACAGTGAAACACGATATTATCCTTTCCAATAAAATGTACCAACTTGGTATCTTCATTATACCAATAAGGCTCCCATTCCTTCCCATTATCTAATGCCCATTGGCGCGTTGCACTGATATAACCGATGGGCGCATCAAACCACACATATAACACTTTTCCGGCGGCCTCTTCTAATGGTACTTGCACGCCCCAATCTAAATCGCGGGTAACCGCGCGTGGCTGCAAACCGGCTTCAATCCAGCCCTTGCATTGCCCTACTACATTGGGGCGCCAATCATCTTTATGCTGTTCTAAAATCCATTCACGTAAAAATGCTTCATGTTGATTGAGTGGCAAATACCAATGCTTGGTAGAACGTTTTACCGGTGGATTACCGCTTAAAGTACTTTTAGGATCAATCAACTGTTCAGGACTCAACGAGGTTCCGCATTTCTCACATTGGTCGCCATAAGCTTTGGTGTATGCACACACCGGGCAAGTACCGGTGATATATCGATCGGCTAAAAAACTATTGGCCGACTCATCAAAAAACTGTTCTGTTTCCTTTACTTCCAAAGCTCCTTGCGCATGCAAATGGGTAAAAAACTCACGCGCCGTTTCATGGTGAATCGGTTCGCTGGTGCGATGATAAATATCAAACGAAATGCCCAATTCGGCCATATTGCTTTTAAGCAATTCATGGTATTTATCTACAATGGCGCGTGGCGTAGTTTGCTCTTTTATGGCTTGCATGGTAATGGCAGCACCATGTTCGTCGCTACCGCATACGAACACTACATCTCGCTTTTGCGCACGGAGATAGCGTACATAAATATCAGCAGGTAAATATGCTCCGGCAAGGTGACCAATATGTTTAGGCCCATTGGCATAAGGCAGGGCCGAAGTAATGAGATATCTTTTAGGCGTGTTCATTTTTTTGTAGTCGGCTTTTAGTTCAAATTTCAACTTCGGTGGCGTCGCACCCTTCTACTTCAGCGCTTTACTCGGCAAATAGTTGAAAAATTGGGATAACCGGCTGCAAAAATACCTTAATTAGCGGCAATCACAAAACCGATACCAGTGCATATTCGCATGCAAGTGCTTTAACACAATAAAAAACCGCCTTTTTACAGGCGGTTTCTTTGAAAAACAGTAACCCTCAATATTACTATTTGCTCAATGTGTTTTTAAGTACCGACGCATCGGTAGCTATAAAATTCAATCCAACAATGGGTTCCTTACCTACAATTATTTCTTGCAAGGCATAAATGGCCTTTCCGTTTGCATCTACTCCCACACTCAATATTTTCACCTTCTCGTTTAAAGGAATCGAATTAAACAGCACTTCATTGCCGTCATTATTTCCACGCAAAATGCAATTGTATTGATCAAAAATCAAACAAGTAAAATAGTATTGCGCATCATCCTTTAGGTTAATACGCACTTGCGTTTTTTCGCCCGAAAAACTGGCAAAACGATCACAATTCACCCAGCCCAATTCCTGCAATTTTACTTGATAACGATTATTTAGCTCGGTGGCCACATAGGAAGCCACTTCTTGCTGTGGTACTAACCAAGCACCCGCTGTTATTGAATTTTGCGGTACCCAACGCGTAGCAGTTGAAGCTAAATTGTATTGTTGTGCATATTCGGCCCTCATCCACATGGAGTCGCCAATATTTTCGGCAT
>JBJOQA010000238.1:0-3275 GCA_046050225.1 Bacteroidota bacterium
GAAAAAAGCATCAAAATAAGAAGACTCGCAAATAGTTGATGGCTGCGCTGCATAACATTGAATTTTATCGAAAATACACACTTTAATGTAGAGAAAGCCTCTTCCCCATTATCGTGTACACGCCAAGTTTATAATTGTTCTAAAGTAATTAAATAGTTGCACCACCTTTCACCGGTTGGGGAACTGCAAAATCTCTGTTCAAAAGAAATCAATTTTTTTGACGTATTTTTAAGCATCGATTGCGAATTCTTTTTTGGGTTCAACCCTATTCGTCCTATGTAAATCAGCTCAAACCTATCTACAGAATAAGAAATTCACCAAACAAAACAACGCTACGCTAGTGTGTATTGCATTTTGTTCATGTAAATTTGCAGCCACCTAAAAGCGAACAACTCGAGTGAAAGCTTGTATTTAAAATTGTGAAACCCGATTAGTATAAATGGCCTTAATAGATATTAAATTACCAAAAAGTATTGCACTTGCGCTGAATTTGCCGGTAAGCGACCCGCGCCGACAACAATTGAAAGTGCTAAAAAAGCTATTGCGTAAAGCAAGATTTACCCAATTTGGTCAGCAATTTAGGTTTGATGAGATTTTGATGAGCCGTCACCCGGGGAAGAAATTTCAACAACTCGTTCCAACTTACAACTACAATTCAATTTTTGATGCATGGTGGCATAAAGCCAAAGACGGTGTTCCGGATGTTTGCTGGCCAGGTGTAATCAAATATTTTGCATTGAGCAGTGGTACTAGTGAAGCGGCAAGCAAATTCATTCCAATAACTAAAGACCTTATTAGAAGTAATACACTCACCAGTGTTCGTCAATTATTAAGTTTAGCCAAGTACGACGATGTTCCAAAACGCGCTATTGGCAGAGGTTGGATGATTTTAGGCGGAAGTACCCAACTTCAAAAAGGCGCAACCTATTTTGCCGGTGACTTAAGCGGCATTCAACAAAAAAATATTCCATTTTGGTTTCAAGGCCTTGGCCTTTATAAGCCGGGGAAAAAAATTGCTAAAGAACGTGATTGGGCTAAAAAGCTAGATGAAATTGTTGAGAATGCCCCTAACTGGGATATTGGTTTCATTGTAGGTGTACCCGCATGGCTGCAGCTTTGTATGGAAAAAATAGTAGAACGCTACAACCTCAATACCATCCACGACATTTGGCCCAACCTAGCATTTTATGTGCACGGCGGCGTTGCCATGGAACCTTACAAAAAGGGATTTGAAAAATTACTTGGCAAACCTATAACGTATATTGAAACCTACTTGGCCAGCGAAGGCTTTTTGGCTTATCAAAACAGACAAGGCGCTGTAGGTATGCATTTGGCTTTGAATAATAATATTTTCTTTGAATTTGTTCCTTTCGACGATAACAATTTCGATAGCGACGGCAATATGGTAACGGATCCCGAAGCCTATATGATTCATGAAATTGAGGAGAATAAGGACTATGCGATTTTAATAAGCACCAATGCAGGTACATGGCGATACGCAATAGGCGATACGGTACGGTTAGTTGATCGTGAAAGAAGCGAAATTATTATCACCGGCAGAACCAAACATTTTTTAAGTTTAGTAGGCGAGCATTTGAGTGTTGACAATATGAACAAAGCAATTGAATTAGCTACGCAAGAACTGAATATCTCTATTCCGGAATTTACGGTAGCGGGCATTCCTTACAACAACTTCTTTGCGCATCATTGGTATATTGCCACGGATGACCAAGTAGATACACAAGCTTTAAAACAATTGATTGACCAGAAACTAAAAAACCTCAATGACGATTACGAAGTAGAACGTAAACATGCATTGAAAGAGGTATTTGTGACGGTATTACCGGAATCAAAATTCATGGACTTCATGCAATCGAAAGGAAAAATTGGAGGCCAACACAAGTTTCCAAGAGTTTTAAAAGGAAAGATGTTAGAGGATTGGCAAAACTTTCTTCAAAAAAATAGTTAATTTAAATAATTACCATAAAAAATGCCGATGAAATTCATCGGCATTTTTGTTTATCAGCAATCTTATTACTTCTTGTCTTTTCCTGCGAGTAGCAGTAAAACAGGCAATAAAATTAAATTCGTAAGGGTGGAAACCAAAAGGGTTAATGAGGTTAGCCAACCCAAGGCAAAGGTTCCGCCAAAATTACTCAAACAAAAAATGATGAACCCGGCCACCAATACCAAAGAAGTATACACAATACTTAATCCGGTATGTTTAATGGTAGCCGCAACCGTTGCAATTACATTGTGCTGATAACTGGGCAATTCCTGCTTATAATTTACCAAAAAGCGTATGGTGATGTCGATGGCAATACCTAATGCCACGCTAAATACCAATACGGTAGAAGGTTTTAAAGGAACGCCTGCCCAACCCATTACACCGGCTGTAATTACCAATGGAATTATATTCGGAATTAAAGAGCAGAGCAATATCTTGAAAGATCGGAATAAGTATAACATACAAATTGCGATCAAGATAAAAGCATAAGCGATACTTTCTTTCAACCCGTTAATAATAAAACGGCTTCCTTCTAAAAAGGTACTACTGGTGCCCGTAACCGTTATTTGATAAGGCGCCGTTGTGGTATCAATTTTACCGGAAGAATCGGCATTATTTAAAATTTGATTTGCACTCCTATTGATGGTATCTAATATCGGCAACAAGCCTTGTGTTCCAACATCAGCAATACTCATACTGATGCGCAAATATCTTTCGGATGAATCGATAAATGAGTGAATCAATTTATCCATGGCCGTATCTCGGGCCGAGGTAATGCCAGCATCTTTTCTGCCCTGAATTTCACGAATGGTTTTATGCAATTCGGCTAACGGATTACCAAATGAAGGCAGCATAAAAGTGCTATCACCCAAGCCTTGACTAATCGCCTGATAAGTAAATTTCATGGGGTCAACCACAGAGGTAGGTATGGCCACATTATGCAACTTTCGCAATACTGAATCTTGAAATTCCGCAATCTTTCGGATATCAACCGATGGCTTTAAAATACCTTTATTCTTTTTAGTATCCAGCATAATTTCTAACGGCATTACACCTGTAAAATGCTTTTCAAAGAATTTTAAATCAGTATAAATTTTATCATTGCGCGGTAAATCATCTACAATAAAAGCAACGGTCTTTAACTTGAATAATCCAACGCCCGAAAAAATCAAAACAGCTGCAGTTGCAATAAAAACATGCGGTTTGTGATGTAATACCCAACGTTCAATTCGCAACAAGAAATTAGTAATAATTTTATTCGATAGAT
>JBJOQA010000239.1:0-2609 GCA_046050225.1 Bacteroidota bacterium
CGAGTGCATAGGGTTTCCCGGTTAGTTCGCGCACATATTGCAAATTGGTTTTGTTGGTTGCTTTTACAATTAAAGCTTGCTCGGCTAATTGTTGAATGGTGTATAAGTACCAATATCTAACAGCCAGTCGATATTGCTGTTGCCCTACAGATTGCTTAATTAAATAATCATAACTATTTTTATCAATTGCTTCCTCCTCCACTTCAAAATTTGCAAATTGTTTTTTTGAATCTCCTTTTCTTTTAAATACAACATCTTCCATAAACAAACGGTACACCACATAGCCTACCCCTGCAGCAAGTAAGCTCCAAAAAAATATCAAGAACCAGCGAGATTCAAACATATTCTGTAACGAACCCGATTTTTCTTGAATGAATGAACTTTGCGCTTCTTGTTCTTGCTTAACATCATCCTTCAATAACAATAAGCTATCAATATTATGAATATATCCAAAAGGTGGTTGTTGACGTAATTCCGCTATTTTTGATTCATCTACCACCAACATATTGGTTACTAAAGTGGTATCCCAAAACATATCCATCGAAAGTGGTGAAGTCGCTTGGTCGGGAGGACCTACGGCAATCACTTGATCTTCTAACACTGTAGAATCAACATAAACCATTTCTTCTTTTTGCGCTTGTGCAGCTAAGAAAAAATGCAAAAACAATATTCCAGAAAATATCTTTTTTACCCAAGCGGCGGTATGAAAGCAAACAACATTAATCATGATGCAGCCTCCCCTTTTAATAATTTCTTGTGCAAATAAATCGGATAAATAACAAAGTACCAGGCAATAACACTCAAAGACAGCAGTAGAATAATCGCACTTACCCAAACCGGTATTCCGGTATTGGCTGCCGTGTCGTAAGTATTACTCATTAAATGTGTTACATAGCCTTCTAAAAAAGCAGCTACAATAAAAATGGGCACCAATACCACCATCAATTTCAATGCATCTTTTGCACTTTGTTTAAAGGAGTAAAAACGAGTATAAGTTCCCGGAAATAAAATACCATTCGCGATGATAAACCCGGCTGTTGAAGCCAAAACAATGGCCAAAATTTCAAGGGTACCATGCACCCAAATAACCATCACCGATTTCATACCTAGACCTTTTGCAAAAAACATGTATTGAAAACATCCTAACATCAAGCCATTCGACCACATATTGTACAAGGTATAAAGCCCCACCGTAAATCCTCCTAACGCCAATAAAAATGCAACAAAAATATTATTCAATGCAATTTTAACAAACATGGCAAAATTGCTCTCGCTGCGATAAACACCAAAAGGATCGCCATTGTTAATGTTTTGCTCCGTCATATCCACATACTCATCCGATAAAACTCCTCTGATAAAGGTTTCATCTTTTACAGCTCCCAAAACACCTATTGCCACAAATAAAGCAAACACCAAAAATGTAAATAGAAATACTTTGTGGTATTTTTTAAAAAGTAGGGGCAGTTCGTATTTCCAAAAACTCAATAATCTGCCAAGCCTTTCTTTTTTGTTTCGATAGATTCGAAGGTAGGTTGTAGCGGCAATTGCATTAATCCAACGCGTTACCTTGCTGTGCGGGTAAAAAGTACGTGCATACGAAAGGTCATCCACCAAGGTAATAAACCTTTCGGCAGTTTCATCCGGATTGGATGGTGGTACATGCTGATATTTATTCCATTTATCAACATTCCGTTTTAAAAACAAGCCTTCACGCATGCATTAAAAATAAGGCAATTCTCCTGTAAAAAAAATTGATTATTCTAAAAATCTGCTATATTTTCAAATCCTCTATCCATCAGGATCGCGCAATTAATTATGCCCATTATTCCCATTGCAACCCCATTCAATTTAGATATTGAATTTGAATCAGCCGATTTTTCGAAGCGCTTCTTTGCGTACATGGTAGATATCATATTGCTAACAGCCTATTTGATAATCACTAAATTTATCATCTTTAGCAATTTTGAATTTTCTGAAGGTGTGAGCTGGGCGGTTTTACTAGCCATTGGCATCCCCGCCATATTTTACTCGGTTGCCATGGAACTATTTTTTGGCGGGCAAACGGCCGGTAAAGCCCTACTGAATATTCGTGTGATGAGTTTAGAAGGTGGCGAACCCTCGATGGGACAATTTTTGCTAAGATGGCTTTTGCGCTTTTACGAATGGGGATTTGTAATTTTCTACATGTTTTGGCATACCGCTATTTTGGGATTTTTCATTCTCCTGTTTGGCGGATTGATCTCTGTTATCATTATGATGGCCACCAAAAAAAATCAACGTCTGGGCGATCTAATAGCAGGTACTGTAGTGGTAAATACGCAAATTAATTTTTCGGTGGATGACACGATTTTTAAGGCGGTTTCGAGTACCGATCATCAGGTTAAATTTCCGGAGGTGATGCGTTTAACTGATCGCGATATCAATACCATCAAAACCGTATTAAAACAAGCGCAAAAATCAGGAAAGTACGATATGTTAAACCGCGTTGCCACAAAAGTACAAGATGTACTGAATGTGCCATCCGACCTATATGCAGAAGAATTTTTAGAACGCGTATTGGAAGATTATAATTACCTATCCATTGCTAACGCAGCCGATACAAAATAAAT
>JBJOQA010000240.1:0-5453 GCA_046050225.1 Bacteroidota bacterium
AAGATTATATTCTAACATTAGGCGTAATGCCAACCGGCGATACCAAAAATGATTATGAGCAATTAAAAAGCTTGAAGGTTAACGACAAAATAATTATTAAAAGCCGTAACGTATCGTATGCACCCAAATATGCTTATCCAATAGTAGCGGGTGACTATGTAGAACGCGATGGCAAATTACTTTACAAACGCATACCCGGCAAAGGTGGTTGCTAAGTAAATGATGTATTGCAACATAAAAACTAGAAATAACCTAACGATACCAACCATGTAGTTTACAGCAAATTTTTTAAGGCAACTTATTCCTTTGGCCAAATTGCTGTAAACTACCTAAGGTTAAAAACTCAAATACGTACCTACCTAAAATTATAAATCAATAAAGTTCTATTTTTGGTTGTTTCCAAAAAGATTATTTCGATCATGACGCTTGCAAGAAACAGCCAAAACTAAATGAAGCTATCCTTTACACATAAAGATGGAGTAGGGCAATTACACCTACTCAAAAACGAAAAATCATTTGAACAAAACTTTTTTGAACAAAAAGACGGATTACATTTTCATACCATTGCGTGGAATTTAGGTGCTTGCCAAACGGTAACGATTGATGAAGTTAAATATCCGTTTGAAGCCAATAGCATACTCCCCATCATGCTCAATCAGTCGTTTTCGTTTGAAAAACCTGAAGATATTGTTGCATGGCAATTTAATCGAGATTTTTATTGTATTGTTAACCACGATGTTGAAGTGGGGTGCGTGGGCTTTATCTTCTTTGGCCCTTCGCCCACCATGTTTGTAAAACTATCTACAGCCGATGTTGAGATGATGCAGCTATTATTAAAAGTTTTTGAAGAAGAGTTTTCGGTAAATGAAGAAATTAAAGAAGAAATGCTGCGCATCTTATTGGTTCGCCTCATTATAATGGTTACACGCTTGGCCAAAAAGCAATACCTAGGCACTTCAGAAGTGGCTGAAAAAAAGTTCAATCTTATTCGTCAATTTTACTTGTTAGTTGAAATACATTTTAGAAAAGAGCACCAAGTGCAATTTTATGCCGGGTTATTACACAAATCGCCCAAAACTATTTCAAACTACTTTGCCTTATACTACAAAAAATCGCCTTTACAAGTAATTGCTGAACGTATTATAACTGAAGCTAAACGGCTGTTTTACTACACCGATAAATCGGTAAAAGAAGTGGCCGACGAATTAGGCTTTGAAGATGTTGCCCACTTCAGTAAATTTTTTAAAAACTACACATCGCAAAGCCCTTCAGAACTTAAAAAAGTTTCAGCTCCTACAAAATAGGGAACAATTTACAATACTTCGGGAAGTATGTCTACACGATAAAATAGACAATCATTGCACTTTTGTATTCATTCAATAATACAAAAACATATGAAACTATTTTCTATTTTTTTAGTTGCCTTATTGGTAACAACCGCCTCCTTTGCGCAAGCAACTTTACGTTCAAAACATTTTAACCAAGAAAACAATATCGCTATTCAGGGATATGACCCCGTTGCGTATTTTACCCAAAATAAAGCGGTGAAGGGTAATAAAAGTTTCGCAGTAGTTGCCGAAGGACTTACCTATTATTTTTCTTCTTTAGCCAATAAAAATTTATTCTTAAAAGATTTTAAATCTTACGAACCGCAATATGGTGGTTGGTGCGCTTATGCGATGGGTGCCACAGGTGAAAAGGTTGAAATTGACCCAGAAACCTTTAAAATAGTGAATGGAAAATTATACTTGTTTTATCATTCTTGGGTTAACAATACCTTACCCAAATGGAATGCTGATGAAAGTAATTTAAAAACTAAGGCTGATAAAAACTGGCAAAAAACCTTTCAATAACTCACCACAAAATCTTCTATCATGAAATTTAAAAATATCTTTTCTTGGTTACTCAGACTAACCGCGGCTATTATCTTGTTTCAAACTTTGTATTTTAAATTTGGAGGACATCCTGAATCTGTTGAACTCTTTACAAAATTAGGCGTTGAACCTTGGGGCCGCATTGGAACTGGTGTTGTTGAGTTAATTGCAAGTATTTTATTAATTATACCCAACACCGTTTTTTTAGGCGCATTTTTAGGTGTAGGTTTAATGGCCGGTGCAATCTTATCGCATTTAACGATAATTGGAATTGAATCAAAAGGAGATGGGGGCCAATTATTTACATTGGCAATCATTGTAATGCTTTGTTGTTTGTTACTTAGTTATATTCACAAAGCACAAGGCCTCAAATACCTGGATAAATTACCAAAAAAGAAATAAATTAGAATGCCATTAAGGTGGCGAATCGTAAAAAATGAATTATGCTTTTTGCTCAACTGAATCAACAACTCAGTTTACTCAATAAATTACTAAGCCATTTAACGGATGAGCAATATCAAATGCCCATTAAACATCTTGGAAATGCAAGTATTGGTGAACATACCCGTCATATTATTGAATTAGCACAATGCGCTATCAATAGTAAACAAACCTGTGTGGTGGATTATATTAATCGCCAACGAAATTTGCAACTACAACAAGATCGTAACTTTGCAATCAATCAATCATTGCAAATTCAAGAGGCGATGGCATCACCCAATCAAAATTTGCAATTGGTATTAATTCCAACAGAAGGCGTTGAATCTGATACAATTAGTACCAATTATTTTCGTGAAGTTGTTTACATTACTGATCATACCATTCATCATTTCGCTTTAATTAAAGTTGCATTAAGTATCATGCAGTTAGATTTAGTGGGCAATGATTTTGGATTAGCTTATGCAACAAAGCAATACAAAGCCCAAATAAATTTTGTGGCCGCTAATCAGGTTGAAGCGAGTTAATTAGTTAATTTTTACCAAGTAACTTATGTGCACCGTTGTTTTCATTCCCGAAAAAAATAAAAATATTTTTGCATCGCTTCGTGATGAAAACCCTGCACGTCCTGCTGCTATTTCTCCTGCCTATACACGAAACCATCCCATCACCTTTTTAGCCCCACAAGATGCGTTGGGTGGCGGCACTTGGATTGGCGTGAACGACAGCGAAACAATAATTATTCTGTTAAATGGAGGATTTTCAAATCATATTAGCAAAAATCAATACAAAAAAAGCAGAGGTTTAATTGTAACAGATTTGTTAGCTACCTCCATGCCTATTATTCATTGGGAATTATTAGATTTAACAGATATTGAGCCTTTTACATTAGTTGTTTGGAGTGAACGAATGTTATTTCATTTAGTATGGGATGGTCTTCAAAAATTTCGAATTAAATTAAATTCGGCTGAGGCACATATTTTTTCATCGTCCACGCTTTATAACAAACAAGCAAAAGAAAATAGGCAAGCAGCATTTCAAAAATGGCTATCCAAACATCCGGATGTAACGCAAGCTTCTTTACTTAGTTTTTTTAACTCAATACCTGATTGTGAAAATGGCTTTATTATCAACAGATCGGAAAAAATTAAAACATTGAGTTATTCATATGTAGAATTAAGTAATCATGCAGTTGTAGATTTTTACTACACCGATTTTCAACATCAATTGCAAATTGCCAATACTATTTCAATGAAAACTACCATCAGCAACAACTTGGCTACCTTCATTTAATAGTAGTTTGAATCAAAATTCACTGAATCTGCAACAAAACTATGAACAAACTACAACTAAAAATTCATCGCTTTTTACATTGGGAATACTGGCCATTTGCAGCGGTTTATTATCCCATTCTTCCTATATGGTTTTACTATGCAGTTAGGGCGAGATCATTTTTTTTCTTTAATGCGGCTAACCCATCTATCAAAAATGGTGGTATGGCAATGGAATCTAAAAAAGACATTTATGACTTAATTCCACAGCAATTTTATCCAAAAACAATTTTAGTTAACAGCGCCGATATAGTTGAAAACACCTTACAACGAATGTTGCAAGCCGGTATTGAATTTCCTTGTATTGCAAAACCCGATATTGGTATGAAGGCATTAGCAGTACAACAAATTCACAATATTGAGCAATTGGTAGATTATCAAAATAAATTAAATCGCGATTTTCTTATTCAAGAATTCATTGACTTTCCAAATGAACTGGGTATTTTTTATGTGCGTATGCCTGATCATGCAGCCGGCAAAATAACCGGTATTGTATCAAAGGAATATTTAACCATTACCGGCAATGGAAGAGATACCAAGTTGCAATTGATTAAAAATAATCCTAGAAGTTTTTCGCAATTAGCCCAACTAGAAAAAATGTATGGGAAAGAATTAAATGCCATTTTACCTTTAGATGAAAAATTTATATTAGTACCCTATGGCAGCCATACACGTGGTGCAAAATTTTTGGATTATTCGGCAAAACAAAACGAAAAGCTACAACAAACTTTCAATCAAATTTGCACCCAAGTATCCGGTTTTTATTTTGGGCGTTTAGATATTCGCTATCAAAGTTTTGAAGATTTGTGTGAAGGAAAAAACTTTAGCATTATTGAAATTAATGGCGCAGGCGCAGAGCCAACGCATATTTACGATCCTTCGCACAGTGTGTTTTTTGCATGGAAAGAAATTATTAAACATTGGAGCTTATTATATCGCATAAGCATAGCCAACAAAAAAAAGGGAGCACCTTTTTTAAGCTATTCTGAAGGCATGGAAATGTTGCGTGACAACAAACAACTAGAAGCATTTTTGAAAACGATTTAATACATAAAAAGGAGCCGTTATTACTAACAGCTCCTTTTTTATATAAAGCATAAACAAAACTTTATTGGTGAATGAGTAACTCAATTTGTACCGGAGTGGTGCGGCCCGAACTGATTTCGGCGTGATACAATCCTCTCGCCAACGTATAGGGCAGCGCTATTAAATAGATGCCGTTTGTTCCGGGATGATTAATTGTAGTACGATACACTTTAGCACCTGCTGCACTCATCAATGAAATTTCGTACAAGCCTGCTGTATAATTTTTGAAATTAAAATATACACGATGGTCGATTACCGGATTTGGATAAGCGGTAATAGCCGGCTGCTTAACTTGGTAATCTACTTTTACAATATTGCTGTAACTACTCGATCCATTAATGTCCGTCGATTTGATTCGATAAATATTTGCACCACCGTTGGGCTGAATATCATTCCATTGATAGCGTTGGGTTGCGCCTCCGGCGGATGATGGAGACAATTGACCGATTGCGACAAAATTTCGACCGTCGATACTTTTTTGAATTTCGTAATACGCAATATCTTGTTGCCCTGCAACAGTAAACTGCACGGCAATAACAGCATCTTGCAAGCGCGCATTGAGGTCAATCCATGAAACCGGCAACACCCGTGCATCGCTTGTTACTCCAAAAGGCGAAAAGGTTCTAAAACCGCTTCCGGTGCGGGTGAAGGGATTACTTCCCAATGCAATGCCCATGCCGGCATGTTGATCTACTGTGGTACCATTGCTATGAACAATACCGCT
>JBJOQA010000241.1:0-4756 GCA_046050225.1 Bacteroidota bacterium
AGCAGCGAAAAGTCACCGAAACTTTCGGGCGAATTACAATTTTATAAAGGCAATACATTTGTGGCAATTTGGCCGGATAGAAGTATGGATGCGGATGCATTTGTTCAATTCAATTTGGATACAGACGGCAAAGGAGCTGAAATTAAAATGAATGCCATTTCACCCATGACCGATTTTAGTTTTGATTTTCAAGATTTACATTTTAAGCGAACTAATTAAAGCTAACTCTTTCGTAAAAGATAAAGCCTGCAATTTTTGCAGGCTTTATCTTTTGGTAGATTAGTTATCGGTGAATTTGTACCCAATGCCACGAACAGAATGAAAGTACCGTGCATTACGACTATCTTCTTCAAAATACTTTCGAAAGGTTAGTATAAAATTGTCAATGGTTCGGGTAGTAGGATATACATTATAACCCCATACTACTTGTAAAATTTTTTCGCGCGGAACAACTTCATTTTTATTGTCGATTAACAATTTCAGTAACATCGCCTCCTTTTTGGTTAGTGCAATTTTTTCACCATCGCGTGTAGTGCATTCTTGTGCCTTGAAATCAATTACATTTTTACCAAAAACAAATTGCTGATCGTTAGAGGTTTTACTTTGCGTAATTTGTCTGCTTTTCTCCAAAAGTTTTTCTACACGCAACAACAACTCTTCTAAATTAAATGGTTTAGTTAGATAGTCATCAGCACCTTTCTTTAAACCCAAAACCCTGTCAGCGCTGCTATTTTTTGCACTTAATATCAAAATAGGGATTTGATTATTTTGCAAACGCACGGTTTCGCATACCGTTATTCCGTCTACCTCGGGTAACATCACATCTAAAATCATCAAATCAAAATGCTCTTTTTGAATGGCTTTTAACGCTTCTGCCCCATCATACACGCCGGTTACCTCATACTGCTCTAACTCAAGATTTAATTTGAGCGCCTCATGCAAATTTTCTTCATCTTCAACCAATAAAATTGAAATTTTGTTACTCATTTCGCGATTTTTAGTTCAATGGTAAAAACACAACCCTGTGGTTGATTATTTTTTAATTGTAAAGAGCCCGAATGTTGTTCAATAATTCGTTTGGTAAGATAAAGGCCCAAACCTGTTCCTTTAGCGGCTTTAGTGGCAGCATTTCCTAATCGATAATATTTAGTAAAAACCTTTTTCTTTTCACTATCAGGAATGCCATTGCCTTCATCTGCAATATGCAAATATATTTGGCTTGATTTTGTTTCCAAGCTTACGCGAATCAAGCTATTTTTAGGAGAATACTTGATGGCATTATCAATAAGATTATTAATCGCTAATTGCAAATGCAAGCTATCGCCAAGCACCATACAAGCACTTGCCCCATCAAATTGTATTTCCCTTTGAGGAAAGCGATTAATATACTCCTGCATGCAAGCTGCAACCAATCCCGAAAAATCAATCAATTCTCTTGTTGGTTGATACCCGGCTGATTCAATTTGGGAGGATAACAGTAAGTTATTACAGAGTGCATTCAACCGATTGGCTTCATGAATAGTATTGTTCAATAATTTTTGTTGCTGTGACTCTTCAAGTTTTCGCTTGAGCAGGGTTTCTAGGTTTAGCTTGGTAATGGCGATAGGGGTTTTCAATTCATGGGTAATTGCCATCATAAAATGCTGCTGTTGTTGGCTATCCTTTATTTGTTTTCTTACCGAACGAAACACAAAAACAGCACCGGTGCTAATTAGCAGGAAGAAAATAGCACCTTCGCCTAAATACTGTGCTCGTTTACGCTTTTCAAATGAATTAATTTCATCGATACCAAATTGATTGGAGGGTTCATAAGCGCGCAATTCTTGCCGCATAAAATTGGCCATTAGGGTGTTTTGTCGCGTTAATGCAATAAACCACCACACTAATGCCGCAAAAATATAAGTAAGCAGCACCCAGTAAACTATAAAAACAAATTTTAGTTTCCTTGATTTTGTTTCCATATTGAATATAATGAAACGAATAACAACCAAAGTTGTTGACTAGCGCCTTGTTATTTGAGGCCTTTCACTCTTTCCACCCTAACCCCAACGCTCAGCAATTCGGCAAGTGGATTTTGACGCATGATTTGAGCAATAGAAAAATTATAAACGCCCGTTTTTTTCAATCGAATAGGTCCATTAGTAATGGCTTTTCTTACTTCCCAAATATCGTTCATTCCTGTTCCTTCCCAACCCACTGCATCATTACCTAAAGTCACTTCCAATTTTTGTTGTCGCAGGGTATCGCCCGGAGCTTGCATTCCAACATTTAGCCAAATATTATTAAAGGCATAGGCATCTGTATGACGCAACACCACAAAAATTTGGTAAGAATCTGTTGTATCGTTGATGATAAATTGAAAACTAGGTTTGTAATCAGCCTTCCATTGATAATTTGGGATAGCTGTATTTTTTTCATACACATCCAATCTTTTACAAGAGATTGCCAAAACACTCACAAAAAATACAAGCACCCATACCTTGGCTTGCGAAAATTGACGATTCATAAACTGTTACTATTGATTATCCAACAAAAGGTTGTAAACGGTGATTTGCCTTAAAAAACTATAATGCGTTTAATACTTGTTCTTTTGCTTTTTCTAATTCGTCTTTCATAGTTACCACACATTTTTGAATTTCTGCATCATAAGCTTTACTGCCGGTTGTATTAATTTCTCTTCCCATTTCTTGAATGATGAAGGAAAGCTTTTTTCCTTTTGATGCGTCATCATTTTCTAATAGTGAAGTAAAGTAATCACAGTGTTGTTTCAAGCGCACTTGTTCTTCGTGAATATCTATTTTTTCGATATAATAAATTAATTCTTGCTCTAATCGATTTTGATCATAATTTTCGGCGCCAACATGTTGTTCGAGTAACGCAACAATTTCTTCTCTAATTCTTTTAATCCTATTAGGTTCTAGCAAAATAATCGCTTCCTCTTGTGCACGAATATTGCTGATGCGTAACAATAAATCATTTTCTAAAATCTTGCCTTCATCTATTCGATGCTGATTAATTTCTTTAATCGCATCGAATAAAACTTTTTTAAAATCTTCAAACTCTGACTCCGCCAGCATATCTGTTGCGGGTGTTACTACTTCGGGCAAACGTAACAAAGCACTTAAAACAGAATTGGTATCAATATTTAATTCTCCTGCCAGTGTTTCTATTTGTTGATAGTAAGCTTTAATTAAATCGGTATTGATATTTACCGGACGAGAAGCGCCATTTTGTTTGATGGTGATATTACATTCTACGGTTCCGCGCACTAAATGTTCTTGCAAAATACCGCGTATGTCAAATTCATAAGGTTTTAACAATGGCGGCAAACGCAATTGCATATCAAACTGTTTTCCGTTTAAGGATTTCACTTCTACCAAAAACGTTTTATCATTAATGGTTTGTTCGGCTCTTCCGAAACCTGTCATTGATTTTAACATAGTGCAAATGTAAGTTTATTGCCGACTATTTGGTGATGCCCGCAAAATGGAATTTAGTTTTGTTCAACAATTTTAGAAAGATTACTTAAGAAACAGGTTTCTACATTGCAATTCGGAAATCGCCCGCATTTCACCCGGAGCTAAACCATCCAATGTGCAGTTACCAATGCTATAACGAATCAGGCGCAAAGTGGGGTGCCCGATTGCTGCTGTCATTCTGCGTACTTGTCTATTTTTACCTTCAGTAAGAGTTAATTGAAGCCAGCTTGTTGGAATATTTGCGCGAAAACGAATAGGTGGATTTCTTTCTGCCACCATAGGATCCGGATTCAACAATTTTGCTTTGCATGCTGCAGTTAAAAATATCTTCCCATCTATATTTAGTTGAACACCGGATTGTATTTTTTTGATAGCATCTAACGAAGGAATGCCTTCAACCTGCGCCCAATACGTGCGTGCATGTTGTTGAGTGGGGTGTAATAGTGCATAGTTCATTCGCTTATCATTTGTTAAAAGCAATAAGCCCTCACTATCATAATCTAATCTACCAACAGGATATACATCATTGGGCACATCAAAATAATCTTTCAAACATTGTTTGCCACCATCTGCAGTAAACTGTGATAGTACTTGAAAGGGTTTATGTATGATGAAATAATGGTTCAAAAAAAATAGTTGAAGCGTTTGATTTTATCATGCATTTAAATGAATGATGACATAAAAAAACCCGATAAAAATTTATCGGGTTTAATACTTGAATGGGTTAGTAAGTACAGGAAAATAAATTTCCTTCACAATATTAAAAATAAAAATCGCTAACGAAAAATAAATTTCAATATTTTTTATTCACAATTTTTTTTGGGCTGTGGATAAGCAAGCTTGCGACATCAATTTTTCTTAGAAAAAATGAGCGCAAAATAATTGA
The DNA here is from genome assembly GCA_046050225.1 of Bacteroidota bacterium. Taxonomy (GTDB): domain Bacteria; phylum Bacteroidota; class Bacteroidia; order Chitinophagales; family Chitinophagaceae; genus Ferruginibacter. Next base: position 4,366 of record JBJOQA010000241.1, read on the forward strand.
AACAAATTGATTTGAATAAAAAACGCAATTGCTGAAACCCAGTGATATCAATGGTTACAATCAAATCATATTTTAAACATTGAATTCAACTTGTGATGAAAACCAATAGATTTCAGCAATAATTTTTTGAGTTTAATTGGATGCGTTTTACGAATTATATACATGTAGAATTTTGAGGCGAACAATCTATTTTGGATGCTACCTTTGTAAAAACATATCGCATGCAATTTTTAAAACCAGTATCCATCGAATGGATTGCTCAATTTATCAATGCCGAATTAATTGGCAACAAAGATGGAATGGCAACGGGCATCAATGAAATTCACAAAGTTGAAACCGGTGATTTAGTATTTGTTGATCATCCTAAATACTATGAAACCTGTATCAATAG
>JBJOQA010000242.1:0-3549 GCA_046050225.1 Bacteroidota bacterium
CAAGCTAGCTTCCCGGCCAATACAACAACCGTTTCTATGCGTAAAAAAGTATGGAACGCTTTAAAAGCCGGTATGGATAATACTTACGAAACTGAAGGAGAAAGTGACAATGGTGCTAAAATGGGTAAAAACAGCCTACGACCAAGTGGTACCATCTTAGCTGGATTTTCTTATAAATTAAGTAACCGTATCAATATTGCCGTAGAAGATCGTCAAACTTTCGTAAAAACCGATTTATTAGACGGACAACAATGGCAAGTTCATGCCAAAGGCGATGTAGTTCAAACCCGTGATTTTGATTCTTGGAACTATGGTTCTATCGGAATCAACTTTAATTTGGGTCAAAAAGCTACTGAACCTTTATGGTGGTTGAATCCGGTTGATTTTGCTTACAGCGAAATTAATCAACCAAAACGTACCAAATTTCCTAAACCCGTATTTGATGATGCAGATGGCGACGGTGTGTTAGATCAATTAGATCGCGAGCCAAATACCCCATCAGGTTGCCCGGTTGATTCTCACGGTGTTACTAAAGATACCGACGGTGACGGTGTTCCGGATTGCAAAGACAAACAATTAATTACGCCTACCGATTGTCAACCTGTTGATGCAGATGGCGTTGGTAAATGCCCGGATCCAGAATGCTGCACCACCATTAAAAATGAATTGGTAAGCAAAGTTGGTGGCGACGGTACCAATGCGAATTGCCCGAACGATTATCCAAGTATCAAATTAAAAGGTGCTACTTTAAGTAATGATAATAAAGCCATGCTGGCAACTGTTGCGGCTAAATTAAAAGAATTCCCAAGCTGCACCATCACCATCACATCTTATCCTAAAGCCAACAAGCGTTTACAAGCTTTAGCTGAAAAGAAAATGGAATTGATTAAAAATTATCTTACCGAAAAATTGGGTATCACTAGCGATCGTATCACTACAAATAGTGTAATTGATGGCGGAGATCCTGATACAATTGATATCAAATAAGATTTTCAGAATATAAAAAAGAGCCGATTGCATGCAATCGGCTCTTTTTTTGCGCATATACTTCCGCATTTTTCTCCATAAAAAAAGTGCAGTATTACTGCACTTCCATGTAAAAAAATTTGAGTATTTACTTTATTTCCAATTCCAATTTACCATCTTTCAAGTGATAAATATCTTGTGTATGCGGACAAGCAAATGTTCCTTCTCCTACTAAGGGTAATAAAACGCGTTCGCCAAATCTACTCATCCAGCCAATTTGCTTGGCCGGTACACCCACCATTAAAGCAAATGCAGGAACATCTTTATTTACTACCGTACCTGCACCAATAAACGCATATTCGCCAATAGTTACCCCACAAACAATCGTACAATTAGCCCCCAAGGTGGCCCCTTTTTTAACCAAAGTGTCGCGATACTCTGATTTTCTTTCAACTGCCGAACGTGGGTTGTACACATTGGTAAAAACCATGCTCGGACCGCAAAACACATCGTCCTCTAAAGTAACGTTGTCGTAAACCGAAACATTATTCTGAATTTTTACCCGATTTCCAATATTTACACTATTGCCTACAAAAACATTTTGTCCGAACGAACAGCCACCGCCAATTACTGCCTTAGCACTGATATGTACCCAATGCCAAATACGCGTTCCTTCCCCAATTTGGGCACCGTCATCTACTATCGCCGTTTCGTGTTTATAATAGTTGCTCACTGAATATTTTTTAAAAATGGATGATAATTACCTGTTAATCCTATAGGCGCCATAGTACGAATTGCAGCAACGGTTTGTATTGCTGTTCTATTATCTTCCAAACTAAAACCTCCGCCACTCAATACATCTTGATAAATATGGGTATGCAAATCAGTAAAGCCATCCGAAAATTCAATCTCTTCACCATTCATCGTCATTGAACGATACGTTCGTTTGCCTTGCGCCAACAATTCGGCAGGAATGTCATTGGCGTCTATAGATAAAAACCAACGTACACGCGCCCTTTCATACTCTAAAAAACCACTCGCTTTAGATTCACTGATATAATTCAATTGATTTTCTTGAACGGCACCAAACACATAATGCAGCATATCAAAAAAGTGTACGCCAATATTGGTGGCGATACCGCCTGATTTTTTTACATCCCCTTTCCATGAAGTGAAATACCATTTTCCACGAGAGGTAATGTAGGTAAGGTCCAAATCAAATTTGGTATTGGGATCAGCGTTGGCTACCCGTTTTTTTAGTTCGATAATGGCAGGATGTAAACGCAATTGCAAAACGGTATACACTTTTTTACCGGTGTCTTTTTCAATGGCTTGTAATGCATCAATATTCCAAGGATTTAAAACCAATGGTTTTTCGCAAATCGCATCTGCACCTGAGCGCAAAGCAAAACGAATATGCGAATCGTGCAAGTAGTTAGGAGAACAAATAGATAAAAAATCTACCGCATGCCCTTGTTGCTCTCTTCTTAATTTATCTATATGCCGATCAAACCTTTCAAACTCAGTAAAAAAATGTGCAGTTGGAAAATAACTATCAATAATACCCACCGAATCATTCGGATCATAACCTGCAATTAACTCATTTCCGGTATCGCGAATGGCTTTCATATGCCGCGGCGCAATATATCCGGCGGCGCCAATTAATCCAAAATATTTCATACCTAATCATTTAAATACAATGTAAGTAATCAGCTTGAAAAGCAAATGTTACAAGGTTGATTTCACTGCAAATTACCTAGCCTAAAGGGATTATCCTAATAATTCAATGCGGCTTTAATATCAATATAATTGGGATACGTAATCAGCACGGCTTCATGTGGCCCCTGAAAAACAAAAAACGCACCTCCGGCAACTGCATTAGCACCGGCTTGGATGGCAGCCGAAAAATCATTCAACCCCGATAAGCCGCCCATAGCAATGAGCGGAACTTGGGTTAATGTTGCGGCCTCTTTTATTAATGCTAAATCCAATCCACATCTCAAACCATCCCGATCAACGGCTTGCACTACCAGTTCACCCGCTCCCGCCAAAGCGGCCTGTTCCAAAAATTTTTGCCAAGGTAAATCGATGGTTTTTGAAGTACTCGATGCAAGCAATTTATACTTTCCTAACCAATTTTTTTTGATATCCGCCACCACTACGACACTTTGATTGCCAAATTGCTGCGCCAGTTTAGCTACAAAATCCAAATCCTGCAAAGCAGCCGTTTGTACACAAATTTTTTCAACGCCTAAGGCAAATATTCGTCGAGCTTGATCAACCGAAGTAATGCCACCTCCATAAGCTAAAGGCATAAAACACTCGCCGGCAAACTGACCAATTAATTCATAATTGGGTTCTTTTCTTTCTTTACCAACCTGAATATCTAACACAATTAATTCATCTACCGCTTTATCATTAAAAATACGCAAAGCATTAATTGGGTCACCCACATACTTTGTCTGCCCAAACTGTTTGGTTTTTACCAACCCGTTGTTGCGCAGTAATAAGCAAGGAATTAAACGGTTAACCATCGTTATAGCTGAATAAAATTGGAAAAAAATTGCATCCCGTAACGATGGC
>JBJOQA010000243.1:0-2641 GCA_046050225.1 Bacteroidota bacterium
GGATGGTAAATGAAAGTATGTATCCATTAATCAAATCCATTGGTTATCACGGTCCGCGTCTATATTGGATCACTTGTGCTGATGCTTTTGGTGAGGGAAATACTGCTAACTGGTTAAGTAATGCCCGTGATATTCAAAATCCTTATTTAACAAAATCGCCTGCCTGCGGCGAAATTGTGGATAGCACGAAATAATAGGCTGAACCTTTTCAATTTATAAGGGTTATTGAATGGAATGAAACAGGCGCAAATGCAGCATTATCATTCTTTGAAATTTTTAAAATTTGTTACCCCATCATGTCGAGAATAATTTTTTTGTTGCTGAGCTTGGTTTTTACCCTCAATTTAACGGCCCAAGAAAAATTTACCATTAGCGGTTACGTGCGCGATCAACAAAATGGTGAAACCATGATTGGTGCAAGTATTACCGTTAAAGACAAAAATAAAGGCATCACCAGCAATAGTTATGGCTTTTTCTCTATCACCCTTACTAAAGGAAAATACACACTAATTGGTTCTTATATTGGCTACCAGCCTAAGGTTTTAGAAATTGATTTAACCACAGATACCACCTATAATTTTGATTTATTACCCCGAGGCGCCATGCAAGAAGTAGTGGTGAATGCACGAAAGCAAGACGGGAATGTAAAAAATGCGCAAATGGGTAGGTTGGTTTTGCCCATCGAACAAATAAAAGCGGTTCCGGCATTTTTAGGAGAAGTTGATTTATTAAAAACCATTCAACTGTTACCCGGCGTGCGTAATGCAGGAGAGGGGAGTGCCGGTATTTATGTTCGAGGCGGTGGTCCCGATCAAAATTTAATCATGTTAGATGATGCAGTTGTGTATAATACCGGACATTTATTTGGTTTCTTTTCCATTTTCAATGCCGATGCCATCAAAAACGTTTCATTGATAAAAGGTGGTATGCCTGCACAGTATGGCGGCCGTTTGTCTTCGGTGTTGGATATCTCCATGAAAGAGGGCAATGATAAAAAAATGCAAGTAGATGGCGGAATTGGTTTAATTGCTTCGCGCATTTCAATTCAAGGGCCCATTAAAGAGAATAAATCTTCGTTTATTGTCTCGGCTCGCCGAACTTATATTGATGCCATGACCAAGCCCTTTGTGTCAAAAACTAGTGCATTTAAGGGGTCGGGTTATTATTTTTATGATTTAAATGCTAAATTCAATTATCGTTTTTCTGAAAAAGATAGGCTGTATATCAGCGGTTATTTTGGTAGAGATGTATTTGATTTTGTAAACGGGCAAAGAAGTTTGGATGTCAATATCCCTTGGGGAAATGCAACCGGTACTGTTCGCTGGAATCATGTTTTTAATAAGCGCTTATTTGGTAACACAACCGCCGTTTTCAATAATTACAACTTTAGTTTTAGTGCAGCGCAAAACAATTTTAATGTAAAATTGGCTTCAGGTATTCGAGATTTTAGTATCAAACAAGATTTTGATTTATATCCGTTTACGGGCCATAAAGTGAAATTTGGCGGGGCTTATACTTTCCATCGTTTTACCCCATCGGTGGTAAGCGGTAATCAAGATTCTATTACCTTCAAACCCTTAAACGCCCAAACCAAATATGCGCATGAGGCCGCTGTGTATTTTCAAGATGATTGGGAGGTTAGTGATAAGCTAAAATTGAGCGGAGGCTTGCGATACAGTTGGTTTCAACAAATCGGACCCTATAAAATTTACGAAACAGATCAAAATGGTAACCGTACCGACAGTACTGTTTTTGGCTCGGGCAAACCCATCAAAACTTATGGTGGTTTAGAGCCTCGTTTAACGATCCGTTACGGTATCAATGAAACTTCTAGTTTTAAAGCATCGGTAACCCGCAATTTACAGTATATACATTTAGTAAGTAATGCCGGAACTACGCTTCCCACTGATATTTGGGTGCCAAGTACCTATCGCGTAAAACCACAAATAAGTTGGTTGTATGCTGCGGGCTATTTCCGTAATTTTAAAAATAACATGTTTGAAACCTCGGTAGAAGTTTATTACAAAACCATGGATAACCAAATTGAATATGAAGATGGTTATACGCCCAATACGTTAGAAGATACCGAAAACTCGTTTGTATTTGGAAAAGGTTGGAGTTATGGTGCCGAGTTTTTTGTAAATAAAACCAAGGGAAAGTTTACCGGTTGGATTGGTTATACCTTGAGTTATACTTGGCGTAAATTTGCCGAACTAAATTTTGGCGAAAAATATCCGGCCAAATTTGATCGCAGGCATGATATGAGTATTGTTGCTTTATATGAGCTAAATAAACGTTGGAAATTTTCGGCAACCTTTGTTTATGGTAGTGGCAATGCTGCTACTTTACCGCAACGTTTTTATATCGTAAATGGCATTTTAACGCAGGAATATAGCAAAATCAATGCATATCGCTTGCCGGCCTATCATCGGTTAGATGTGGCTGCAGTGCATTCTCCAAAGGCCAATGAGCATCGCACTAAATTTAAAACCGAATGGGTATTTAGTATCTATAATGCTTATAGTCGCATGAATCCCTATTTTATTTATTTTGATCAAACCGGAAGTGCTTTGCAAGGCGATTTACAGGTGCAAGCCAAACAAGTAAGTTTATTCCCCATTATACCGGCGGTTACTTTTAA
>JBJOQA010000244.1:0-5067 GCA_046050225.1 Bacteroidota bacterium
CTGTTGTACTCGACAACCCGGAAAACTGCAAATCGTTGTTATTTTGGGTTAATATATTTCCTGCTAAACTTAAAGTACCGGTAGCAATTATTGCTTTATTCAAGGTAATATTTGCACCCAATGTTAAATTATTTAAAGTGCCAATTGCAGTAGGGAAAGGCGTAGCTGTAGCGCCATTAAAGGTATAACTTGCTCCAACATGATAGCTCTTTGTAATGGTGGCATCGTTGATTAGGGTACCGGTACTACTACTTGTAGCCGCGCCTTCAATACCGCCCGTATTTGCAGTAATTAAATGGGCACCATTCGACAAATTAAAAGTTGCAGCTCCCGTTGTGCCGGCACCAATTTTTATATTATAAATACCCGCATCCAAAGAAGCGTTATTTGCAACGGTTAACGTACTGCTAACGGGCGCTGTGGATGATCGGTACAACTCCATATTACTTTGCAAGGTCAATGCTGTTGCCGATGTACCATTACCAACGGAAAAATTAACCGCACCATTTTTTATAATACTACTGTGTAAATAAGTGGGAGTAGCACCATTAAATTGAAGGTTGCCATTTGAACTTCCTACTCCGGTAAGTATTTGACCGGCTCCCGTTATATTTAAATTACCGGATAAAAACACATTAGTGCTTCCCGAGCCGGTATTCATATCTACCTGACTAGTTACTTGCGATAAAGATGTAGTTCCCTGTATGGTCAAATTACCGAGAATAGTAAGGGTTCTTGCACTGCTACCATTACCGATTGTAAGTGTTGCAGGAGATGCATCTGATCCGTTTACCACCAAGTCTCCGCCTAGTTGCAAATTGCCTGCTAACAATCGTGTACCACCATTAATTACTAAATTATTGTAGTTATTGGAACCACTAGCCGGTGTTAATGAGGGTATCGTAGAAGAACTTGAAGAAAAAGCAACCGTGCTACCTGTTACCACAAAACCTTTACCTGCCGAAAAAGATGAACTAATCGTTAAAGCACCTCGAATTGCGATGGTATCGGTAGTAGAATTGGTTAATGTTACATTTCTATTACCTCCGGCAACCGTTACATTCCAAAACTTATAAGCCGGTGTATTCGTTGCTACATCCGATTTATATGCCGGTATGGTTTGATTTCCGGTACCGTTAAAATTTATGGTATATGCCGTATTGGTTAATGCGTAGTTAGTAACAGACACATTAAAAGTACCGGCGATATTAAAGATGGCGTTACTCACAAAATCAAGATTAAAGCCATTTAAATTACCGGTTATTTCTAGGTCATGAAAATCATAAGAAGGAGATGAATAGCTGGTGTGATTTAAACCAGAAACGATATATCGCAATTTTGAATTGGTAACCGTAAATGTACCTCCATTTGATCTAGACAAGATTAAACAACTAATCACATGATCTTCACTGGTAGAACCCAATGGATCTAAAATACGTCCACCACTATTTGCCTGATTGATGATATTATATCTAAAGCCGGGAATAGTTTGCACCGAAGCAGAGGTAAAACGAACCGTACTATTATTTACATCGATTGTATAATTTGACAACCCGCTAACGTTAAAAACATTCGCTATTTGAATTTCGTTGGCTACAGTAATAGTTCCTAATCTAATTTGCGCACCGCCTCTGTTACCGGTGAGCGTAAGATTATAATAATTTCCTGCAACCACTCGCTGACCGCCTGTACCCGAATACGTAAACGTATTGGAATTGGTTGTTACATTGGGTGTTGCACCCGCCCAGGAATAGTTACCATTAACCGTAATTGCTGCGGGAAAAACTTTTGCACCGCTTCCGGTTAATGTTAGGTTGCCATAAACCAAAGCAGCTATATTTTGCGTTGTAGCCGTGCTAGAATACGTGAAGGTAGAAGTTGCCGACAAACTAGCTGTTCCGGTAAATGTTATTACATCAGCTACATTAATACTACCGGTTCCGGCCAACGTTAAATTCATAGGTGCACTTACCGTTAACTGATAAACATTAACACTCACTCCTGAATTAATTGTTGGTTGAAAACTGGAAGTGGAGCTTATTATGGCAATTTCGGATGAAGAACTTGGATAACCGCTTCCTCCTGTCCAGTTTGCGGGGTTCGTCCAATCTGCACTAACGCCCCCTACCCAGGTATAGGTAATAATTTGAAGCGCATTTAAACTATTACTACCATAATAATAAGTTTTACTGTTGATGTCTGCAATGGTGAGTGCCGACTTACCAATTAAAGGCGCATCGGTTGTACCTGTGGCAGCTATTACTGTACCAAATGCTGCAGTTCCATTGGTTAAACGAAGGGTGCTGATATCTGTAATTGCACCAATATTATTTCCTTGTGCTGTAATAAAAATAGTTTGTCCGCCCGAGCCCAAGGTAAAAGATCCGGTATTAAAAGCCCAATTCGTATTGGATCTTTTGTCTAATGCAATACCGTCTGTAACAGCAATAGCTGTAACACCTATGATGGTACTATAGGTAATGGTAATGTTACCGGCGGTTGCACCGGTTAATGATGAACCTGAAAAATACAATTGAATAGAACGATCGTTAACACCTGCCCCAAAAGGGAATTTGGAAGCACTTGTGCTTGCATCTATTGGCAATCCACTTGTTGGAAAATATCTACTCAACGAACCCGAAGTAATGAATCCGGAAGAATGCGTTAATTGCTGACTTAAATTAGTATTACTTAGGGTTAAGGTATTTCCCGAACCAATAGATAGGTTGCCATTTAACAAGGATAACATGCCGGTTACCGTTCGCGAAAAAGTTCCCGGAAAATTAACACCTAAAGAATTATTAATACTCAAATTAAAAGGACCGCTGGAGCTAGGAAACTCAGTTGCAGTGGCAGTTTGTAATTGAATACCTGCATATATTAAAGTTGTTCCACCAGATCCTGCTCCTGAATAAATAATGCTATTTCCGGCAAAAATTCCGGCTACTGTACAAAGAGCGGCTGAAGAACTACCGGTATTGTACACACGTAAATTACCGGACGAAATGGTAACGCCGGCAATATCGGTATTCGTATTGGTAATATGCGACCTTCCTGCAACCGGTGCATTCCATGTTCCAGCAATCGCAGCCGTTTGGGCAGCCGAACCCGAAAACTGAATCGTAGTTTGCGCGCTACTACTTGATGTAGACATTGACCATGTACTAGAAGCACCTTTGGTTAATGCACCTCTTAATTCTAAAACGGCTTGGCCCGAACCTGATCCATTAATAAAATCTATTGTTCCGCCGGTGTGCGAAAATGTTCCACCTATCGAAAGCGTTGAAGTTCCGGAACCGGTTTGAAATACTAAGTTACCACCGGTTTGAAAATATGAAGCAGCACTAATTGTAGCACTTGCTGCACCCGAAATGGCCACATTGAATCCATTACTGTTGGTTAGTGTAAGAGATCCGTTAATATTCATCCCGGCTGCGCCGATATTTAAATTAACCGAGGCGGTTTGCGAAGCACAATTCCATCTAAAATTTCCAAAGAAAACACCCGATAATCCTCCGGGTACATTGGTACCTGCATTCATTCCGGTAATATTGCAATTGGCTCCGGTTGCCCAAGTAGCTGCCGGTATATTCGTAGCAAAACTTCCATCCGATGCATGATTATAATTGGATGCGTTATTAAACGTTAATACAGAGGCATTTAAACAGCTAAAAGTACCTGATTGATAATTGATAATTCCGGTACCATTAACGGTGGTGCCTCCACTTCCCGTAACATCAATATCCAAAATACCGCCGTTGATATTTACGGTTCCACTAATAGACAATTTTCCACCGGTACTGGGTGCAATCCCTAACCTGCCCGATGATAAATTTAAGGTCGCTCCCGAACCTATTGATAGGGTTAAAAGATCTCCTGCCAATACAGCACCCGCAGATGTATAAATAATAGGGTTAGTTGCATTTAGTGTTAAGCTATTGGTAGATACATTTGTTTTAAATGTAACAGAATTTGTACCGGCTGTTATTCGAATGGCACCAATACCTTGTGAAGGTACATTTGCTACTTCTACTGCATTGGTAACATCAAAAGCTAATATATCTGTTGCCGCTGGGGTCGTTCGGGTGGGAGTCCAGTTCGTTGCAACCTGATAATCTCCCGCACTCCCTCCTTGCCAGGTATAGGTTACCTGGGCAAATGAATTTGCCGAAATTAACAATAAGAATAGTACCCGAAGGTATACTTTCATCATGCGAGATATGTTTATTTTCAATTAAGTAGGATTCCGAATCTTTTAAAAAAGTTGCATGTATTTACACGCAATAGCCCTTATGAAAAATGGTTTTCAAAAGAATATTCAACAACAGAAGTAAGTTTTGGGGGCGATTCATGGGAAGAATGGAGGGTTACGGTGTTTCAAAGGTACGAACTACTGCCAATTTTCCAAATAAATAAATGATATAATTTTTTAATTTCTAGCATTTATACTACTCGCTCACGCTTAAAAACGACAAAAAAGCAAAAAAATTATTGAGTAGCCAATTAATTACTGTGTAAAACTACTTTTTAAAGCATCCCCAAAACACCTTAAACAACTTGTAAACCATTATCTTAGTCAAATGATTAGAAGTATTATAGCTATTAGTTTTTTACTAATAAGCAACAGTATTCACGCCCAACATATTAAAGATGAAGTAATTGTATATAACATCTACAAACTTCCTTTACAACCATTACCGGTTAATATTCGCAATTATCAAGCCGAAATTAAGATGCCCTATTTGGCAAAAAACAGAGAATTGAAAGCTACCTATCAGGAAGCGGTACAACAAGCCAAAGTTGAATATGAAAAAGCCATGCAGCAATATCCGGCAGATTTAAAAGCTGCTGAGGATAAATATAATGCCGAAATGGAAGCTTATAAGTCTAAAAGCTTGGGTGAAAAAATAATCGAAAAAACCGTACTGAATGAAAATACGAAACCGGTTAAACAAATCCCTGCTAAACCTTATTTGCGCCAAATTCCGCTACCACAGCTTTATACCGAATATGATTCTGTTGTTTTGGCGAGCACCTACCTCCAATTAGGAGGATATGAAAATTTAT
>JBJOQA010000245.1:0-6836 GCA_046050225.1 Bacteroidota bacterium
TAGTACTAGTAGTTCCACTTGTACTTCCGCCGAAATCTGTTTCAATGCCATCTGCATTTCTTGCTTTCACATGGAAACTGTAAGTATCACCACTTGTTAAGCCATTTACGGTAATTGTAGCGCCCCATGTTGCAACAGTTTGCCAAACCGGTGTAGCACTTAAACTTCCATTAGCTTGAACATAATTACCTGAGAGGGTTTCTTGTATTGCAAACGCCGTTGCAGCCGGATTTCCATTCACATCCAAGGAAACATCTAGTGTAATACTAGTTGCATTTCCAACTGTAGGAGCCCCCGGAATATTTGCTAAAGTATAAAAGCTATTATCGGCAGAATAACCTGTACCGGCGCCATTAATGGCATAACCGCGATAATAGTAAAGCGTGTTTGGAGATAAACCAGTTCTTTCATGACTATAGGCAGCAATTGAAGTTCCGCCTTCTGCCAAACTATTGCCGGTAGGTGTGGCGCTTGTGCCATAAACCGTACCACGTTCAGTAATTGATGAACCACCATCCGATGTTACTGTTGCGCCCAATGTAGCACTGTTATTGGTAATTCCGGTAGCAGTAGGAGTTGTAACGGTAGGAGCAGCACTAACCACACCACCCAATGTCAAACCATAAACCCCGGCAGCTGAGGAGTTAAAGCCCCATCCACCTGTGGTAGTTTGACCACTCGCATAATAGCGGAAATAAACCGTAGTAGTTGCAGGTAAATTTTGTAATGCACTGATACCAGATAAATCAATTTGAGGCAAAGTTGCTGTTGATCCAATAGTCAATATGGGAGATGAACCAATTAATGTATAGTTGGTTCCATCTAAGCTATATGCAAATTGAGAAGATACGCCCGGAGAAACGGTAAAGCTGGCTGTACCTGATAAACGTGCATCCAAGGTACTTAAGGATAATACATAACCAACCGCCGGTGTAAGTGAGAATTGGAAGTAATCGGTATTTGAAGTTGCAATACCATTATTTTGGAATCCAACGGTGCGGAAAGAATTACCGGCAGCACTATAAGCAGCACCGGCACCGCGAGACAATATACCGCCACTTCCAACATAAGAACTAATTACTTCGGCTGTTGAAGTGGTGTTAGTTGTACTTCCTTCGCCAAAGAAATCCCAAGCCAAAAATCCTTCCAATACATTCAGTGTTTGAGAAACATCTGTAGCTGCGTTATAATTTGCGCTAGCAGCTTGTGAAGCGGTGATAATTGTAGTACCGCTTCCTACAATATGAATATTCCCCCCTACGATAGTTGCCACCGCAGTGTTTGAACTTGTGTAGGTGATTGGATTTACACCAGAGGTTGCAGAAGTTGCGCCCGGATTAAAATCAGCAGTTGTGGTTGTTTTTGTTGTGATTGCATTAAATGTAATGGTTTGAGCGCCCGGCGTAATGTTCGCAGTAATGTTCGGCTGCGTTAATTGATAATTTCCGGCATCTGCTCCTGTAAGGGCAATTGCAACTACGATATTATTGGCAACATTTGGATCTGCAAATAACCCACTAGCCGAAACGGTTACATCATCAGAACCAAAAACTGTACTAATGGTACCACCAGAAATACTTGCTACCGAAGTGCCATCATAGGCCTTATCGGCCGCTGTAGCTCCACTTACCGTAACCGTAGCTACCGAGATATCTGCAGTAAGACCTGTAATCGCATTTAAGCTGTAATTACTAGCTGCAGTGCCGCTTAAGGTGTAACCATTTACAGATACAGATTTACCAATACCAATATTTTTAGTGTCAAAACTAGCCGATGCTGTACCGGAAAGACTTACATCGTCGGTGCCAAAAATACCCGATAAAGAAGCTGTACCAGCTATCGTTGCGCTGGTTCCGCCATCATACTCTTTATTATTTATAGATATACCAGTAATGGTTAATCCTAGTGTATTAATTGTACTGGAAGGAATAGAAATTGATTCGGTGGTTGCACCGGTTGAAGTTATCGTAACATTTCCGGAGTGTGCGCCGGCTGCTGTGCCTGCTGCCAAGCGAACATAAATTGTAGTATTATTAACGGTTCCGCTAACTTGAGTTAAGGTTTGGCTACTAGCATATCCGCTTGCACCGCCGATTGTTTGAGATACCTCAAATCCTGCGGGAGCAGTAACCACAATATCTGCCGACAAAGAAGAGCCAGAAACTAAGAAACTACCTGCTGCACTTGGTGAGCCATAAGTTGCCGTAAATGCAGATAAGGTTCCTGTTGCTAAAACTGTTGGCGTTAGCGGCGCTTCAGGTGTACCTTGAACGGTGGTAGATGCCGCACCATCACCTTGTGCATTAACAGCTAATAATTGAATATCGTATGTAACGCCATTTGTTAAACCTGTAATTACAATAGGTGATGAAGTTTGAGCCGGAGAAACGGCTGTAAAACTTGCACCATTATTGATAGAATATTTATAGTTAGATACAGCAGCACCACCATTAAAAGTTGGCGCAGTAAATGCAACGGTAAGGGTGGTATTCCCGGTTGTAATGCCTGTAATGGAAGGTGCATCAGAAACAGTTGCCGGTGTTCCTTGAACGGCAGCAGATGCATCACCATTTCCTATTGTATTAATCGCTCTAATTTTTACATCATAGATTGTTCCATTTACCAAACCTGTAATTAAAATGGGAGAAGAAGTTTGTGCTGGAGAAAGATCTGTAAAGGTTCCGCCATTATCTGTTGAATATGCATAATTCGTTATAGCAGAACCGCCATCTCCACCGGCCGTAAAGGCAACTGAAAGCTGACCATTAGACGGGGTAATCGTACCAATAGTTGGGGCCAAAGGAGCCGTTGCTGCAGAAGCAGCTGTTAAAGAAAAATCGTCAATCGCCAAACCTTGCGCGTTTGTGGAACCACCAGAACCGGTATAGGTCCAACGAATATAATAAGTAGTGCCATTTGCGATACTTAATCCGGTTAAGGTTACCGACTTAGCTGTAGAAAGTGCCGGATTGCTAATCACGGTATTATTTGCATCTGCAATATAAGCTAAATCACCTCCGGTTGCAGCAGTAGCTGCCGTTGAGGTTGCACCGTGAAAGAACGTCCAAGCAAAAGCCCTTGAACCCGACCTATATTTTTCGTAATTCCAACTTAATGTTAAAGAAGCAATTGTGCTTCCGGTATTGTTCGTAAAGGCATAAATAATACTGCGAGGAGAGGAAAAACCGCCGGTAGTTAAAAAACCTAATGCGCGTTCGGTTGAAGAACCGGTAACCCCTTCAGCATAATTATAAGTACCACCTCCACTAGTTCCAGTTAAAACGCCGGTGCCTGTATTTCCTGCAGCTAATGTTGTAGCTGAAGTTCCAGTAGACCAATCGGTACCTATCTTAAAGCCGGTAGGTAAAGTGGCAGTTGCAGAGGTACCCATACCGGAAAAATTCTGGGTTACCGCTGTATTCAAAACGGTAATACTCTGTTGCGACCATCCTGCAACAAGTTGCAGTAACAACAATAAAAACAAAACAGAAAATTTTGTCGTCTTTTTGGTCGAAAATGTTGAAAATGGAACTTTTGCGCCCAAAATTTGGGTTGCAAATAGCAGGTTGCGGCTCATAAGCGATTTATTAGCGTATAAAATAAAAAATAAGGTAAACCTTAGAAAATTGGAGCGGTGTACTTGATAGGATATAAGAGGTAAGCTTTGTACTACAAAAGTACAAGAAGCAATATTAGCGAAAGTTAAGCTAATATTATTTCTGAAACCATTTTTTAAACAAAAAATCGATTAAAATCTCCAAAATTGTAACCAAATAAGAAATATTTATAATTTTTAAAACCGAATTCTTCCAAGATAAATTTAAATACAAGCAGGGAAAAGGTTATTGACTGCCACGAAAACATAAAAAAACCGAGTATTTACTCGGTTTTTGAACATTATTGACTGATTTGATTTTCTTCCTCCCATCTTGCCCTACCCCAACCTGCAATTACATGCTTTTCGCTATGATAAGATGAGCGAACCAATGGACCACTTTCTACATAATCGAAGCCCATTTGGTAACCCAAATCACGTAATTCTTTAAACTCATCCGGATGCACAAAGCGATCTACAGGTAAATGATTTTTAGTGGGTTGCAAATACTGACCTAATGTAATAACATCTACTAAGTTATCCCGCAAATCTTGCATGGTTTGAATAACTTCTTCCTTTGTTTCACCTAAACCTAACATTAAACCACTTTTAGTGCGCATGCCGCCTAATTTCAATGTTTTCAAGGTATGCATGCTGCGCCAATATTTGGCTTGAATACGCACCTGGCGCGTAAGACGTTCTACCGTTTCAATATTGTGAGAAACCACTTCAGGTGCAGCATCAATTAAGCGTTGAATACAAGTTTCATCCCCCCTAAAATCGGGCACTAATGTTTCCAAAGTTGTATCGGGGTTTAAGGAACGAACTGCTTTTATGGTATTATACCATATGATACTACCCTGATCTTCTAATTCATCTCTATCTACCGATGTAATAACTGCATGCTTAACCTTCATTAAATGAATAGCTTCAGCTACACGTTGTGGCTCATCCCAATCAACCGGATCGGGCTTACCGGTTGCCACAGCACAAAATCCGCAACTACGTGTACAAATATTACCCAAAATCATAAATGTGGCAGTTCCTTCTCCCCAGCATTCACCCATATTGGGGCAACTACCGCTTTCACAAATGGTATGTAATTTATGTTGATCTACCAATTGACGTACATGTTTATAATCTTCGCCAATAGGCAATTTAACGCGCAACCAATTTGGTTTCTTGATGCCGGTAGCAGTTTCCGGAACCTTATTTACAACGGGTAATTCTATCATAGCATGTATTTTCGGGTAACTGGCTTTAAAGCGCA
Organism: Bacteroidota bacterium; assembly: GCA_046050225.1. Lineage (GTDB taxonomy): Bacteria > Bacteroidota > Bacteroidia > Chitinophagales > Chitinophagaceae > Ferruginibacter. The sequence goes on from JBJOQA010000245.1 coordinate 4,866, forward strand.
GAAGATGCAAAGTTATAGCATACAACCTATCAAAACCCTTTTGGTTCATTATTTGAACCAACCAACCATTCAAAACAATACTTATTTCCTTTTTCCGAAAATTAAAGTGATGTAGGCATTAAAAAATAGCTTCTTAGGATCAACAAATATAAGTTGCGGGATATTTTTAGTGTAATAATCAACATTTAAACCCACCTCCAAGCCATTTACCATCTCGTTATAACGACCATAATCAAATCGCAAAGCAGATTTCAAATATAAACCAGGCGTAATTTTCATTTCATTCCACCCTACCCCAAATCTTGAGCCGGTAACATAATAGCTCATTAGCGCATTATTATCTTTGAAAAATGATGAATCAGCACTTTCGTATTTGATATTTCTGCGTCCTAGTGTATTGGGGTCACTAATTTCAAGGTAGTAAGGCCTCAAAAAGCCTAACGACAATCCACCTCCAAAATTTGCTGTTACACTCACACCATTTTTGTTGGATTTATTGCCTAACAAAAATTGCTGTTGAACCCCTAAACGCATTGGATAGAAGTAATTGATTTTGCCGTAAACAAAGGGTGCGGTTTCTAAAACAACATTCGATTGTTTCTCCTCTTTAGGATGTTTACGCTCACTTAACTCAAATTGAAATAGCAGTGATTTTTTAACCGATTGTGCGCGACCAATTTCTAAAAACATACCATAACCATCATTCAATAATTTGAAACCGAAAACTGTTTGCTTTCTAAAGGCAATCACGCCTTCTTCTTCTTGCTTAGCCAGCGCGTTTATGCGTTGTTTCTTTTCTTCCCTGCGGTCGCTTTTTGTTTTTTGCGCCGAAACTACTCCGTGAAACATCAAGCAAGTAATTGCTAAAACAAGGCTAGGTTTCAATGAATTCATTAATATTTTGTTAGTCATGTATACCAAATTATTGATCAGTACTTTTAATTGAAACAAATAAACGACTGTTCCTGTATTTTTGTTGACGTAAATTTATATAAAAATAGTAACAATGACCGCTTCCATCATTTACCAAGGCGATTTACGCTGCGATGCCATTCATCTTCAAAGTAAAACCACCATCGAAACCGATGCTCCTACCGACAATCGCGGAAAAGGCGAAAGGTTTAGTCCAACTGACCTCGTATGCACCGCATTAGCCACTTGCATGGTTACCACCATGGCCATGAAAGCCGGTGATATGGGCTTGGATATGAAAGGAACGACAGTGGAAGTTACCAAACATATGTATGCCGACCCACGTAGGATTGGCAAAATTGACGTTACTTTAACATTCGCTCCCGGCTTGGATTTAAGTGAAAAAGATCGTACTATTTTACAAAGAATTGGCGATCATTGTCCGGTACTAAAGAGTTTACACCCCGATGTGGAAGTAAACATCCAATATATCTAATTTTAGCAACTACCCAACCTTACAGCCATTGGCAACCGGTTGGGTAGTTTGCAATAATACCACTTCATTATTTTCATTGTACACACCTAACACCAAACACTCACTGAAAAAGTTGGCGATTTGTTTAGGAGGAAAATTTACTACAGCAATTATTTGGCGACCAATTAATGTTTCCGGTTGATAAAGTGACGTAATTTGTGCAGATGATTTGAGAATACCTAAACTTCCAAAATCAATTTCAAGTTGGTAGGCCGGCTTTTTAGCTTTATCAAATAATTGGGCACTCAATATGGTTCCTACACGCATTTCTACTTTTTCAAAATCCGTCCAACTAATATTGTCCATTGTTTTTTTAGATAGAAAATTACATCCAAAACTAGATTTTGCCAATACTAATTTAAATGTTACAACCCTCATTAATTTAATTAATTGGTTTAAAAATCCCCTCTTTATTCCATTTTTTAGAAAAGGCTTCCCACCGGCGGAAAAACAGGCAATTTTAGCGTTGAGTATTTAATTGATTTTCAGCAGGTTGCTGCTATGGCACGGCAATGGTTTCTACT
>JBJOQA010000246.1:0-10536 GCA_046050225.1 Bacteroidota bacterium
GCTCATACTGAAATTGGTTATAAGGTGGCAAATATAAACAGATTGTTGCTTGAACGATAGTAGATGAATTTTATTTATGATATTTTTTATAGGTTTTAACGCTCGAAGGGTTTAGTCGGTGGTTTTAGGGTGATACCAAGAAGTCGTTTATATTTGCTGCCAATGAAAAAAGCCTTATTTCAACTGCATATTGCCGTATTATTAGCCGGATTTACGGCTATTTTAGGCAAATTGATTGATTTGAATGAAGGCATATTGGTTATTTATAGGATGCTCTTAACTGCTATTTTTTTGGGTATCACCCTTCAGTCATCGGGCAAATTAAGTTGGCCCGGATGGGCAGAAGGGAAAAAAATATTGGGAGTTGGGGCTGTAATCGCTTTTCATTGGGTGAGTTTTTACGGCAGCGTTAAATATGGCAATATTTCTATCGCTGTAATTTGCATATCGGGAGCGGGCTTTTTTTCGGCTATTTTCGAACCCATCCTATTGAGACAACGCTTTTATCCCATCGAGATTTTTTTAGGTTTATTGTCGATAGCCGGCATTTTAATCATCTTCGATTTTCATCCACAATATAAAATCGGGATCATTTTTGGTATTTTTTCTGCAATTGGCAGTGCCCTATTCCCTATTTTCAATAAACAATTGCTTCAGCGACACCAACCGGATGCCATTACATTCTACGAAATGATAGGCGGAACCGTTTTTTTGCTAGCCGTTTTGCCATTTTACAACCAGCTTTCTGCTGCTGCTTATTGGTGGCCCACCCCAACCGATTGGCTGTATTTATTAATACTATCGTTGGTTTGTACCGTTCTTTGTTTCAATTTGCAGCTCAATGCATTAAAAAAGATATCCCCATTCACGGTAAACCTGAGTTATAACCTCGAACCGGTATACGGCATCTTGTTAGCATTCTTTTTTTTCAATGAAAACAAGCATTTAAACGGGTATTTTTACCTCGGCGTGCTCTTAATATTACTTTCTGTAGCTTTGCAAATGTTCAGAGTATGGCATAAAAATCGTTTTCAACCAACGATTTTATCTTGAAAAACCATTCATTTCAAGGTAAATATGTGGATAATGAAAAAAAAATGCCATAAAGGATACCATTTCTGAAATATTTTCATACCTTCGCCGTCCAAAAAATTATAACAATGGCAAGAGTATGTCAGGTTACTGGTAAAAAACCAATTACAGGTAACAAAGTGTCGCATTCGAATATCAAAACTAAACGCCGTTTTTTGCCTAATCTGCAAACGAAGCGTTATTTCTTAGCTGAAGAAGACAAATGGATTACGTTGAAAGTTTCATCTGAAGCGATCCGCACCATCAACAAAAATGGTTTGTTGTCAGTAGTTAAGCAATTAAGAGCTGAAGGCGAAAAAATCTAAGTAAAGCTGCCCAAAAGGCGGTTCAATATAAAACTATACCACAATGGCAAAAAAAGGTAACAGGGTTCAGGTAATTTTGGAATGCACTGAGCACAAAAACAGCGGTCAACCCGGCACTAGCCGTTATATTTCTGAAAAGAACAAAAAAAATACACCTGAAAGATTGGAGTTGAAAAAATACAACCCAATTTTGAAGAAAGTAACTGTTCATAAAGAAATCAAGTAATTGGATCGTATCCCATAGGGATGCACCCATGATGTTGATCAATTACAACTATCTATAACTATTTCAATTAAATACAATGGCAAAAGCAGCTTCAAAAAACGCTAAGATCAAGGATGCCAAAGCTTCGGCTGAAGCAAAAAACTGGACAAAAGTGATCCGTGCTGTAAGAAGCCCTAAAACAGGCGCTTACACTTTCAAGGAACAAATCGTTCACAAAGACAAGGTTAAAGAATTCTTGGGTCAATAATTCGACACCAAAATGCTTAAGATATCAAGCTGTACTGAGTTAAATCGGTACAGCTTTCTTTATTTAAGCCAAACTACGGCATCCCTCCTTTGCCAATCCCCTTTATTTCTGTAGGTTTGCACAAATTGGGCAAACCCAAGTATTCACATCAACTTTCCAAGTCTGTTATGGGATTATTCGATAAACTCTTCGGCAAAAAACAACAACAAGAAAGTCTGGATCAAGGCCTTCAAAAAACCCGTGAAGGATTCTTCAGTAAAATAACCAAGGCTATCGCCGGAAAAAGTACCGTCGACGCCGAAGTATTGGATAATTTAGAAGAAGCTTTAGTATCGGCCGACGTGGGTATCGAAACAACGGTTGAAATCATCAGCCGTATCGAAAAACGCGTTTCAAAAGATAAATACCTTAATACATCCGAATTACACGGCATTCTGCGCAGCGAAATTGAAAACATGCTGGTAGATGCACCAAAAGGATACGATTACAGCAATTACGAACTACCCACCACCCATACACCCCATATTATTTTGGTAGTAGGTGTAAATGGCGTTGGTAAAACCACTACCATCGGTAAATTAGCCCATAATTTTTCACTGGCAGGAAAATCGGTGCTTTTGGGTGCAGCTGATACTTTTAGGGCAGCCGCTGTTGATCAACTCACCATCTGGAGTGATAGAACGGGCGTTCCCATCGTTAAAAAAGAAATGGGTAGCGATCCTGCATCCGTAGCTTACGACACCATCATCAGCGGCGTAGCACGCAAATCAGACGTGATAATCATCGATACCGCAGGGCGTTTACACAACAAAGCGCATTTGATGGAAGAATTAAGCAAAATCAAACGCGTGATTCAAAAAGTAATTCCGGAAGCGCCCCACGAAGTAATGTTGGTTTTAGACGGCAGTACCGGACAAAATGCATTGGAGCAAGCGCGCCATTTTACAGCCGCTACCGATGTTACCGCACTTACCATTACCAAACTCGACGGTACGGCCAAAGGAGGCGTGGTATTAGCCATCGCCCATCAATTTAGCATCCCGGTTAAATTCATCGGTGTAGGCGAAAAAGCTACCGACTTATTAGTATTTGACAAACAGGAGTTTGTGCGCGGCTTATTTGATGCCGCTCAAATTGACACCTAATTTGTTTTACAGATAATTGCAAGCCCCTTCGCATTGAAGGGGCTTTTGTTTTGTGAGTCAACTGATAAACATTAGCGCACCTTAAGTTGCACAATGACCAATATCATTGTTCAATCTGGTGCAAGTTTGCACTTTTGCCCCATGCAGATTTGGAAAAATATCATTAGACGTCCCTCGTAAGCGGCGCCTGCCATTTACCTAACGATTATTATTCATTCCAAATTCATTGTATGCAAACGATTATAGAACCGTTTAGAATCAAATCGGTTGAACCCATCTATTTTACCACAAAAGAACAAAGAGCTGCCTATATTCAGGAAGCCCATTATAACCCGTTTTTATTGCATGCTAACCATGTATTAATCGACCTGCTTACCGATAGCGGCACGAGTGCCATGAGTAGCAACCAATGGGCCGGTATCATGCAAGGCGACGAATCCTATGCCGGAAGTCCAAGTTTTTTCCGCTTTGAAGCAATGGTGCAACGAATTACCGGTATGCCTTTGGTTATTCCTACACACCAAGGAAGAGCTTCTGAAAAAATCTTATTTAGTATCATCGGCAAAAAAGGAAAATTCATTTTAAGCAATACACTATTTGATACCACTCGCGCCAATATTGAATTTTCGGGCGCTGCAGGTGTTGACTTTATTTGCGAGGAGGGAAAACATCCATCCATCCCCGCTCCCTTTAAGGGCAATATGAATGTACCGGCATTAAATGACTTTATTGAAGTGGCAGGTGCCGAAAACGTGCCCATGGTGATTATCACGGTAACCAATAATTCGGGTGGCGGCCAACCGGTAAGCATGCAAAATATACGAGAAGTTCGTAATGTTTGCGATCACTATAAAATCCCATTGTTTATTGATGCATGCCGTTTTGCCGAAAATGCATACTTTATCAAATTGCGCGAACCCGGATACGAAAACCGCACCGTTGAATCTATCGCACAAGAAATGTTTTCTTATGCCGATGGCTGCACCATGAGTGCCAAGAAAGATGCCTTTGCCAATATTGGAGGCTTTTTGGCCATGAAGGATGAAGATCTCGCCGCTAAATGCAGAAACCTATTGGTGATTACCGAAGGGTTTCCCACCTACGGTGGATTGGCCGGCCGTGATTTAGAAGCCATTGCCATTGGATTGGAAGAAGTAATGGAAGAGCATTATCTCCAGTATCGTATTCGCAGTATCGAATACCTCACTAATAAATTAATAGATGCAGGTGTACCGGTGATGCAACCTGCAGGCGGACACGCGGTTTACCTAGATGCGAAAAACTTTTTGCCGCATATTCCGGTGCATCAATATCCCGGACAATCCCTGGTGGTTGCATTATACGAAACCGGCGGCGTTCGAGGCGTTGAAATAGGTTCGCTCATGTTTGGCAAATACAATGAAACACATGAATTAATTCCTGCTGCGCTCGAATTGGTTCGGCTTGCCATCCCCCGCAGGGTTTACACCCAAAGCCATATTGATTATGTTGCCGAGGTAATCATCGAAACATTTAACCATCGCGATAATATAAAGGGTTTGGAAATAGTGGAAGAGGCTCCCATGCTTCGCCATTTTACTGCCAAATTAAAACCAATTGCTTAACGATAAATTGCCAATATGAAAAAGATGAAAAGAAGCTGGGCCGAGCCATATAAAATTAAAATGGTAGAGCTGCTTAAAATGACTACACCTGCACAACGTAAAAAAGCTTTGAAAGATGCAGGATTCAATACTTTCTTACTCAAATCAGAAGACGTATATATCGATTTACTCACCGATAGTGGCACAAGCGCCATGAGTGATCGCCAATGGGCAGGGATGATGTTGGGCGATGAAGCCTATGCAGGCAGTCGCAATTTTTATCACTTGGAAGAAGTGGTTAAAAACACCTACGGCTACAAATACTTAGTGCCAACACACCAAGGACGTGGTGCTGAAAATATTCTTTCAAAAATATTGATTAAGAAAGGCGATATCATTCCGGGCAATATGTATTTTACCACTACTCGTTTACATCAAGAATTAGCAGGTGGAAAATTTGAAGATATTATTATTGATGAAGCGCATGATGCCGAAAATCCCTTCCCATTTAAAGGAAATGTTGATTTAACCAAACTAGATAAATTGGTTAAGAAATATGGCGCAAAAAAAATTCCTTATGTAAGTATTGCCACTAGTGTGAATATGGCCGGCGGACAACCCATTAGCATGAAGAACTTGAAGGAGTTACGTGCTTATACCAAAAAACAAGGTATCCGCATCATTCACGACATGACGCGCGTTGCCGAAAATGCCTACTTCATACAACAAAAAGAGAAGGGTTACGATAAAAAATCTATTGCCGAAATTGTAAAAGAAATCTGCAATCAAACAGACGGTGCTACCATGAGTGCCAAAAAAGATGCACTCGTTAATATTGGTGGATTTTTAGCAGTAAATGATTGGGATGTATTTGAAGAAGCAAGAAATATGGTGGTGGTATATGAAGGACTGCACACTTATGGCGGCCTAGCCGGAAGAGATATGGAAGCAATGGCCATTGGAATCGGCGAAAGCGTAAACGATGATCATATTCGTGCAAGAGTTGGACAAGTTATTTATCTCGGTGAAAAAATGATGGAATATAATGTACCAATTGTGCAGCCTATTGGCGGACATGGCATTTTTGTAGATGCTAAAAAGTTTTTACCTCATTTGAAGCAAGATCAATTTCCGGCACAAACCCTCGCTGCAGAAATTTATTTAGAAGCCGGTATTCGAACGATGGAAAGAGGTGTAGTATCAGCAGGCAGAAAAGCCAATGGTGAAAACTATTATCCAAAATTAGAGTTGGTTCGATTTACCATACCGCGACGTGTGTACACACAAGCACATATGGATGTGATTGCAGAAGCTACCGCAAGCGTTTATGAGAGAAGAAATAATATTAAGGGTTTGAAGATGATGTATGAACCAAAATATCTTCGTTTCTTTCAGGCAAAATTTGAACAATTATAAATCTGAGCAAATAGTAAATACCAGGCCAACCATTAACAAGTTGGCCTTTTTTAAGCCCGTTGCCAATGTTGCTTATTACCTATGCCCAATCGATTGTCGGTTAACTTTAAATGATTGAGTTGCAGCACCCAAATATCTCCCGACATAGTCAAAGAAATCGGATGTTGTTTATAATATGCTTTGGCTGCTGTTTCGTAAGCGGGGTGATTAAAAGGAAGTAATTCACCTTCAAACTGTAATCCGCGTATATGCAACATCGTTAGTTTATCAGGCAAAATAGAGCCGGCTATTTGTGGATTTTGCAATAACATGTTAGCATGTGCAGTATCCTGCGAAGATTTAAATATCAGCCATCCCTCCGCTGCCAAAAAAGTATAAAAACAATTGAAACAATAGGGTTTGTGATCGGCACTGATGCAACTAACGGTTGCACAAGATTGGGTTGTCACATAAGTGACAATAGGTTCGGGTATCATGTTTTAATAATTTTAACCGGACAAGCAGCTGCAACCTCTTTGCATTGTTCATGCAAGTAATCGGCCACTTCTAATTGATGCACATGTTTTTTTAGCGTAGCTTTTAGCAGTGTAGCTTTACCGTCACGCTTCGACATGCGCCATAAAACAGGTTGCATCTCCATGCAAATTCCGCAGCCAATGCATTTGCTTCGATAATGAATAATTTTAGGCATTGTCGGCAGAAACGATTTTATATAATTTGTCGCGAGTAGTTAATTTACTAGCAAAAGGAAAGGTAATTTTATCACCGCGCAAAGCTTGTGTAGCTTGCTCTCCATTTACCATTAATGGATTTAATTGGGTTCGAACCATCCCGCATTCGGGGCCCGAAATCATTAATTCATCTCCTTCTTGAATAGAACCGGCTTCAATTAAATATTCGGCTACGCCAATGCGCGGATAAAATTTGGTGGCTTTACCTACATAAATTTTCTTTTCTGTTGCTGCTGAACCCGGTTGTGGTGTCCATTCACCTAATTTTCGCCCCAAATAATAACCTTCCCAAAAACCACGATTATAAACGGTTGACATCTTTGCTTCCCACTCTTTCACTTTTTCCTGATTAAAACTTCCATCCGCCACCGCATCAATGGCGGCACGATAACAGCGTGTTACCACATCTACATAATCAGCCCCCTTCGTTCTACCTTCTATTTTTAAAACAGCAACACCACTGTTTATAATTTGATCTAACATACCGATTGTACACAAATCTTTTGGCGACATGATGTACTCGTTGTCAATCATTAGTTCGGCACCGGTTTCTGTATCAGTAACCAAATAAGGGCGTCGACAATTTTGGGTACATGCCCCGCGATTAGCAGAAGCATTTTGGGTATGCAAACTCATGTAACATTTACCGGATACTGCCATACACAAAGCACCATGTACAAATACTTCAACCTGTAATAATTCGCCGGAAATACCCTTTATTTTCTTACGCTTAATCTCTTTACAAATTTGCTCAATTTGTTGCAGCGTAAGTTCACGCGCCAACACAACAACATCAGAAAACTTTGAAAAAAATTGTACCGCCGAAATATTACTAATATTCGCTTGTGTAGAAATTTGCAACGGAATTCCCATGGCGTTACACTGTTCAATTACAGCAAAATCTGCCGCAATTACGGCATCCAATTTTTGTTTCTTAACCTCCTTTAAAATACCTTTTAACAATTGCAAATCATGCTCATACATGATGGTATTTAAGGTAAGATATGCCTTCACATTATTTGAATGGCATCTTTTCACTACTTCAGCAATATCATCTACCGTAAATGACTGTGTTGATTTGGCCCGCATGTTTAGTTGCTCTACGCCAAAATAAATGGCATTTGCACCGGCATTGATAGCGGCTTGCATCGCATCAAATGAGCCTGCTGGAGCAAGCAATTCAACCTTATTCTTTTTTCTTACAGCCATGAAAACTTTAATTTTAAATGCAATATCAATTACAAATTTACTTCATCTTGTGGTTATTTCCATTTTGGAAAAATGTGTACGATCGCATCGATACCTACTTTACTCGCAAAATATTAGTCCCCCTTTTTTATGCACTAAAAATATTTTTTGGCGAAATTATCATTAATTAAGGATATTTTTGTCCTTAATTAATTGAAGCTGAAATATGGCTACAGACAAACAAAAGCTAGGCATCCTTATTTTACTCAGCGCAGCATTTTTATCCTATTCATTTTATATCTATAGTGTTCCGCCAATCCAAACGGTTAAGCTAGAAGCTGCAGCAGACAAAGGGAAAATGATTTGGCAGCAATATAATTGTAATTCATGTCACCAAATTTATGGCCAAGGAGGCTATATCGGTCCGGATCTAACAAATGTTTATAGCCAACGTAGCAAAACTTATATCCAAACCTTTTTAAGCTACGGCTCATTTAGCATGCCCAACTTTCATCTAACGCCAGCCGAACAAGAAAGCCTATTGCATTATTTAAAACAAGTAGACGCATCCGGCAAATCAGACCTCAGAACTTTTAAGATCAACAATGATGGAACCATTGAACAACAAAGCAGCATTCAACCCTAAATGGTTAGTGTTTATTGGATTAATATTATTGAGTTTAGGCTTGTTGTTTGGCCTAACCGGCGCACTACAATACATTATTCCCACTTTATTCAAAAACTACCTTTCCTTCGAAAAAGTTCGACCACTGCATGTTTCAAGTGTGGTTTTTTGGATAATGACCGGCGCAACCGGCGCGGTTCTCAGCTACTTAGATGAGCGCTTTGGTCAAACGAAGAATTCCGCAACTTTGGGAAAAATACAATTGCTTTTATTCATTGGTTCAATGTTTACGGCTTTGCTGTTGTATTGTTTTGGATTTTTTGGCGGTAGAGAATATTGGGAATTTCCGCCCATTTTAATTTTACCTATCCTGGCCGGTTGGATCTTATTTATCATCAATGTATTTACCCACATTGAAAATTGGCGGCAACAACCTGTGTATATATGGATGTGGTGCACCGGAGCAATTTTCTTTTTGTTTACACTTTCAGAATCTTACTTATGGGTAATACCGTATTTCAGAAAAAATGTAATCAACGACATGACCGTACAATGGAAATCGTATGGCTCGATGGTAGGCGCTTGGAATATGTTGATTTATGGCAGCAGTATTTATCTGATGGAAAAGATAAGCGGTGATCACAAACATGGCCAAAGCAAAACTGCATTTATCCTATATTTTGCCGGTCTAACTAATTTAATGTTTAATTGGGGGCACCATATCTATACCTTACCTACTGCACATTATATTAAGCATGTGAGCTATATCATTAGCATGAGTGAGCTCTTTATTTTTGCGCATATTGTATGGCAATGGCGCAGTACTTTGGCAACAATAAACAAGTACAAAAACATCCTCGCCTACCAATTACTCTCTTCAGCTGATCTATGGGTTTTCTTAACACTATTATTGGCTATCCTTATGTCTATCCCTGCCATTAATGTGTATACCCATGGTACACATATAACCGTAGCGCATGCAATGGGTTCTACGATTGGTATCAATACATTTTTATTGTTGGCCTTTGCAGTAGATCTTATATCAACGAAATCAAATAAACATCAAACGGCCATTAAACGTGGCATTATTGTGGCAAACATTGGACTCTTTGTATTTTGGATAAGTTTTATCATTGCTGGCATACTCAAAGCCAAATGGCAAATGAGTAGCAACAAAGCAAATTTTAGTGAGATGATGGAACAATTAAAGCCAATTTTCAAAACTATATTTGTTTCAGGTATTGTTTTAGTTACCGGACTTTTCTTCATTATTATCCCTTTACTACGCAAATTTTATCAAACAACCTGTTGCAAACCAAAAACAAATTAATTAGCTTTCAAATTAAAATTGCATGATTCGAATTACAAAAAACTTTCACTTCGAAATGGCGCATGCCATATATGGCTACAACGGTGCCTGCAAAAATATTCACGGGCATTCTTATCAACTACAAGTAACGGTAACAGATGGCAAAAAACATGAAACGCCGATTGAGGGAACCGGTATCTTAATTGATTTTAAGGTTATCAAAAAAATTGTGCAGCAAGCAGTTATCGAAAAAATGGATCACCATCTTTGCCTTTCTACGCATTTCTTAAAGGCACATCCGGAATTTCCCAAACAAGACAATCTGTTGATTTGGGATTTTGAACCCACCGCCGAAAACATGCTTATTTATATAGCAAAAACTATAAAAGCTTTACTTCCGGAGGAGATTCAACTTATTCATTTAAAATTGTACGAAACACCCGATTCATTTGCCGAATGGCAAGCATAAATTAACGTTGAATAATACACGAAACACATCCTGCAAACATGTTTTCCAAAGCAACAGAATACGCACTGAGAGCTACGATATATATCGCACAAAAAAGTAGTACCGAACATAAAATAGGACTGGAAGAAATTGCGATGGCCATCGACTCTCCCGCATCTTTCACTGCCAAAATTTTACAAGCACTTACAAAAGACGATAAA
>JBJOQA010000247.1:0-2859 GCA_046050225.1 Bacteroidota bacterium
TTGAGAAATTGATAAGATTTTACTTGTTGTGTATCTACCAATAAATAACTGTTGGCATTAAGTTGTAAGCTGCCTTGCTGCAATTTTATTTCGGCCGGCCTGGGCGTTAATTTAAAAGGTATTTGTGCATGAAGCAGCAAGCTTCCAAGGGTGGCAATCACAACAAAATAGAATTTCATTTGCTCGTTCTTATTTAGAATTCTAAATTTAGCGCAAATTATCGCAACAATATGGATATTAACCAACTAACGATTGAACGTTTTTATACTGCATTTCAACAAAAAGATTACCGTGCCATGAATGCATGTTATGCGGAGGATATTGTATTTTATGATCCTGCTTTTGAATTGTTAAAAGGGGATGAAGTGGGCTATATGTGGGAAATGTTGTGCAGTAATGCCCAGGATTTTAGTTTAACATTTGGCAACATCCAAGCATTGGATCATGAGTATTATACTTGCGATTGGACTGCCAGCTATACATTTTCTGCCTCCGGCAGAAAGGTGGTTAATAAAATTAAAGCCAATATGAAAATGGGTAATGGCATTATCTTGGAGCATAGCGATGGCTTTAGCTTACATAAATGGAGTAGCCAAGCATTGGGTTTTACGGGGCAATTATTTGGATGGAATTCTTTTTTTCAGCGGAAAATAAAGAACAAGGCACGTAAAAAATTGTTACAATTTATTCAACAAAAGGAGGCTGCATAATTCTACCTAAAAAGCGGAACCTCCAAATTTTGTTTTCTGATTTTAAATTCAACTAGCAGTTGATTATTGGTTTTACTGCAAATAAACTCAGCCGATTGTAGGTGATTAAGTTGCTCGGTAAAAGCTGCCGGAAGCCACTTTTTTAGCCCGGGCGAAATGGCTTTAAAATTTAGATAAATCAGTAATAATGCATTGGAACGATACTCCAGGGCCAATTTTTTGTCTGCACCGGAACTTATAAATAATGAAGAATCGCTAGGTTGTTGAAAAGATCTAACAAAAGGCATAGGTACAAAGAGCCAACCGGAGTCGTTCTGTTGTAGCAATTTGTTTTGTACAAAATATTCTTTCACCTGCATTTGGCCGGCACCGGTTATCTTCCAAAACCATTCGGGCTCTTGCACCTGATTCACCACCACTTTTTTTACTTCATTAAAATTATCGTCGAATTCAATACTTATTGCAGAATCTTTTCGGGTACGAATGTCTGTTAGTTCAATCCAATGATTGGTTAGTGGTTGTTGTAAAGTAGAATCAATGGAAAAATTGAGTGCTGTTGACCATTTCTTTTTTAATGAATCATCTAATTGGTTCAACCACCATTGGTTATTGGTACCGGCGAGTGTCAGAAAGGCGTTGGCATGAAATGGCAAAGCTGCCGGTTGAATAGCCTGATGATTAGGCCAGTTAATCGTACTCTTTGCGTAAATGGCCGTTTTGTTGAAGTTGATATCAAATACAGTTTCGTTGGGGAGCCAATTTTGCGCCGCTACATACAATTGCGCATGGTTACCTTGCCCGGTTATTTTTTTCAAAATTTGATTGCTACAATATTGCTTCTGAATAAATAATTCACTTGCAATTTGTACAATTGTATGTTGTTGATCGCCTAACGCGGTGCCAATTAAAAATTGATCCTGAAATGTAACAATGTCTAACTGTTGCGCCGTTGAATGATATGTTTTAAAGCGATTGTTTTGTGGAAGTGCCGTAAAACCTAAATCGCGCATACCTTGGTCAAATTCAGTGGTGTCTTCCATTTGCAACCGTGTAAACCAAGCAGATATAGGAGCTTGGGCGGGATGGAATATGAATAGATAATCGGGTATCTCTACCACGTCATTCCAATCTAATTTATCGTTTTGACTGCTATCGGATGAAAAATTCCACCAGCTTGGCGATGTTAAATATTCTAATATTAATGTATTGGTTACACGTTTTACATCTATCGATAAGATGGCATCGGCAGATAACGGAATTTGTGCCGGTTCAAATTTTTTGTAGCCAACTCTGTAATAGCCAACTGCCAGTAATACGAATATTACTGGCAGCCATAGCCATTTATATTTCTTCATTTATTGAAGTGTTTTTTGTTGATCGGCCTTATCTTTCTCAATGATTTCATTGATGTCGCGAATCATATTAAAAATAGCCTCCAAACTGTTTTTATGGGTTCCGTTAATTTTTAAAGTAGAAGTAGCTTCTAATATTTGCCCATTTAACTGACTTTTCATAGTTAAGTCACCCAAATTTTGGTTTAAATAGTCGGTTATGGAATGCATTAATCCGGAAGTGAATTGTGTTTGCAAACGTTGAATAATTCGGTTGCTATTAACATGTAGGTAGTAGTTGTTGTTTAAAACCTGATTGATACTTGTCGTATCCGGATGTAAACTGCCTTTGTTAAGTGTTACATCCAATACCTCTTTGGAAGTAGTCATTACTAATTTACCGTCCTTCAAAACGAAAAATAAACTTTTTAAAACATCTTTTTCAGGATCAAAAGCTAATTCATAATAGTCACCAACTTGGTGATAATTGAAATGAAATTTATCTGCATATTTAACCGGCAGTTGTAAAAGTTTGTTTACAAATACTTCTTTACGCGTATCAATAACTACACTGAAATCGGGTGTAATCTCTTGTTTGGTTTTTTTAACTTCTTTACTGTTAAACTCCTTGTCGTACTCATTTTCGGTATAAGAAACGGTTTTGTTCTGCAGATCATGTAAAACAAACAACATATTTCCCGGAAGTAAATCTGCTATTGCTTTTTCATCAATAATAATTTCTAGTAAATCGATATAAACATTAATTAAATCGGCATACTCTTTTGTATTAGGTATTTGATTGATGTATTTTTTGATAA
>JBJOQA010000248.1:0-16804 GCA_046050225.1 Bacteroidota bacterium
AATGCTGCGGGATGTGATTCCATAGCAACATTAAATCTTGCTATCAATGCAGTTAGTTCAACAACAACAAATATCAGTATCTGTCCGAATCAACTTCCATACAATTGGAATGGTAACATCATTAATAATGCAGGTGCATACGCAGATACATTAATCGGGGCTTCAGGTTGTGATTCAGTTTCGCATTTGGTATTGACAGTAAAAGCTAATTCAACCAGTACAACAAATATTGCTGTGTGTCCTGCTCAATTACCTTATTCTTGGAATGGCAATTCATATAATGCAGCAGGATCTTACAATATAACATTAGTCAATGCAGCAGGATGCGACTCTGTGGCAACTTTAAATCTGACAGTAAAAGCTAATTCAACCAGCACAACCAACGTTGCTGTTTGCCCTGCACAGTTGCCATACTCATGGAATAGTAATTCTTATAACGCCGCAGGTTCATACAATGTAACATTGGTCAATGCTGCAGGTTGCGATTCAGTAACAACTTTAAATCTGACAGTAAAAGCAAATTCAACCAGCACAACAAATATTGCGGTTTGTCCGGCACAGTTGCCTTATACTTGGAATAGCAATTCTTACAATGCAGCAGGTACATACTTTGTAACTTTAAGCAATGCTGCAGGTTGCGATTCTGTGGCACAATTAATTTTAAGCGTACATCAAAATACCGGCAGTTCCTCCATTGTCAAAATTTGTGCTAACCAAGTTCCGTATAATTGGAATGGCAACAGCTACTCCATGAGCGGAACTTATACCCATCAATTAACTAATATAGCAGGATGTGATTCAATCGCTATTTTACAATTAACGATTGCCCAACCTTCCCAAAGCACAACAACTATTCAAATTTGCCAAGAACAATTTCCATTTAGATGGAACCAACAAAATTTTACTAACGCCGGAACTTTCATTGTTCATTTAATCAACGCCGCCGGATGTGATTCTGCCGCAACCCTACAACTCAACCTCAATCCATCTCCTATTGCTTTCTCTTTAGGAAATGATACCAGTATTTGTCCCGGCGATACCATTCACCTATACCCAGGAAATTTTACTCATTATTTATGGCAAGATTTTTCAACCGCCAATAATTATACTGTTACTCAATCAGGCAATTATTCTGTTATCGTTAGCAATCAATTTGGTTGTAAAGCCGCAGCTTCAATTAAAGTGCAATATTTAGACAATTGTGGCGACATCTATTTTGCGAACGCATTCTCTCCAAATGGTGATGGAAAAAATGATCAATTTGGCGCACTAGGTAATCTATTCTTAGTGAGCAATTACTCCCTATACATTTATAATCGTTACGGAGAGCTCGTATTTAGCACCCATAATCCCTATCAACGTTGGGATGGCAGATACAAATTGAAAGAATATGGCAATACCAATTTTGTTTGGTATTCAAAATATGTACTGAATGGCAAAACCCAAAGATCACAAAAAGGAAATTTAGTTTTGGTGAGATGATGAAAAAACGCAAAGTTGTTCAGGAAAAATTAAATAAAAAATGGCAATCCTACTAAGATTGCCATTTTTCATTAAGTGCCCAGGACTGGATTCGAACCAGCACATCCTTGCGAACGCTGCGACCTGAACACAGTGCGTCTACCAATTTCGCCACCTGGGCAATAAAAAAAGAAGCTCAATTGTATGACTCGTTTCAGGTTTCACAAATGTAAGGCAAAAGAAAGCCTCACAAAATTTTTTCGCCGAATTTTAATAGGTGCTTAATCTTTTAATTTGGGTGGATTTCGCTGCATAAAATACAACTTACTATACTTTAAAAAATTATCTACCGATTGCGTTAAAGCCATGATAAATCCGGGCCCACCGTCTAAAAATCCAAGCTTAAAAAAATATCCTTGAATAAAAGTAAATGCAGGTCCAAAAAAGATACGCAAAATCGTAGTACGCTTTCCCGATTCATAATAAACCTTGGCACCCAAAGTAGTATACTGATTAATCGTGCTGATATAATCATGCAAACTATCCTTACTTGGATGCATTAAATAACCTGTAACAGTTTGCACTTTTACACCGGCATTTACATCGGGTGTTTCATGCACGGCTCGTAACGACCAACGTGCTTCCTTACGATGAAATAAGCGAACTTTAAAATCGGGATAGGTCATTCCATGTTTCAACGCATATCCGTAATAAATATTTAAACGATTCATTCGATAGGCGCCCGTTAATCCTTGTTGCTTTGCCTTGTTGATAGCATGCTGCAATTCTTCAGACAAATATTCATCGGCATCCAAACTCAAAATATAATCATACTTGGCAAGTGCAATGGCATCATTTTTCTGCGCGCCGTAACCCTTCCAATCTTGTTGATAAAACCTTACCCCAAACTCTTTACATATCGCTGCAGTTCGATCTGTAGAATGACTATCCAACACAATAATTTCATCTGCAACCCCTTGCAGGGAGGATAAACATTTGGCAATCTTTTTTTCTTCATTGGCGGTGATAATTACCGCAGATATTTTAGTCATAACCTTTGCTTATACTGCAAGATAATCAAAAGCTATGCACTTTAATTTGGATGAACCACAAATAAAAAGAGGTCTCAAATACTTGAGACCTCTTTGCTTTAGCTTTTGAAATTAAAAAAGATTTAATCCAATCCCCACTTGAATACTTTGATTTTTCCAACTATCTCGATTATCAATATCATTCAAATTTTGAAGTCCGATTGCATACCTACCATAAATTCTAAAATTGGCTAACTTTAATTGAACGCCTCCTAGCATACTAAAATCACCCGATTTGAAAGCTGCCTTTCCATTTTGCAATAGATTTTCATTTTGATTAATCAAAATTCCATATTGAGGACCTGCTTGTAATGATAGTACCTTACCCACATTATAATTCAATAAAATTGGAATACTCAAATAGGTAAGTTTGATATTAGAAATGGTGGAAGCATTTAATTGATACAGCTGCCGAAATTGTGAAGAAGTGTCATAATTCACTTGATTAAAAACTACTTCCGGCTGTAAAGAAAACCTTTTTGACAATTTGATGTCAGCATAAACACCGGCATGATAGCCGAAACTAAATTTTTCTGAAAAAGAGTAGCCGGATAATTTGTTTACATTGGTACCAAATTTCAATCCTGCCTTAAAAACCTGTGCCTGTGCTGATTGTGTAAGTATTGCAACAATCAGGATCATTGAAAATAATTGCCTCATAGATGTATAATTTGTTTGCAGGTAAGAATTCAATACTTATGCCATTATCCATGTTGTGCTGATAATATTTTGTTAAGGCCTGCATTAAAAAACATATCCAACCGTAAATGTAAACACCTGAGAGAATTTAGTACCATCCGTATCTTTTAAATAATAGTCCATATACAAAATAGGCTCAATAGAAAAGTTACCTATCACATAGTTAAGATCAATGGTCATTCCTAACGATTCTGCTCCGAATGAACTGGTAAGTTGTTTTTTTAATCTGCCGCGTTTATTTAATAAATTCAATAATAATGGCGCATTGGTGCGATGCGTAATATTTGTTTTTGAACTACCCATATTCAAAAGTAGTCCTGTATATAAAACAATCCCGTCCTTTTTTGAAAACACTTCTTCCCATTCAAAAGATTTAGCAACCGAAAGGGTAACATTAAATGTTTTCAAATCATTTTTGGCCGAATCATAGAAATGCCTAAAATTTCCATTGATTACTGTATCTCTATAGCGATAATCGCCAAAATATCCTGTTGAATATCCCAATGCGATTCCCGGCTGCGCCCAACCTTTACGATAATTTAAGTAGCCGTACCAGTCGTTTTGAACCGGTGAAACATAAGGCGAGAAATGATCTTTAACAAAATAATGACTATAAGAAACACCACCTTTGAAATACTTACTTAAATCTTTGTCATAGCCAACGGTGGTTGTCCATTGTGTAGGCCCAAAACTTTTCAATGGTTCCTTCAAAAAGCTACCGGAAATAGCTAGATTAAAACCTGATTTATGAACATAAGAGAGCGTAGGATTTATTACTAGCGTTCTGTTGGTATTTTGTTGCGCATTTAAATAATTATTACGCACACTAAACAATCGATTACCTGCCGATAAGGAGGTCATAAAAAAAGATTCACCTTCTTCTAATGAATCTAATAATTGCATCATATCATTCAAAATTTGGGCTGAATCTGCTGCGGTGAGGGTACTTCCTGTTTCTGTTTGCGCCGAAACTTTCGAAAAAAATAAAAAACTAAAGCCAAGGATGATGCTAAACCTTTTCATGACAGGCATTTAGATGATAAAAAAGGGTTTGACCTAACTGTGCAAAAGTAGTTTAATTCAACCCAAAACAATGTACCTTGCAAAAATTACAGCTAAATTCGATAAAAAGCATTACCTTTGCGACCTCTATTAATAACGATGATTGCATGAGGTGCGTTCGGGCTGTTGAATAAAGTAGTCAATTTTTTACTTTTTCCCTAATACCAGAGACGGTGTAACAATAGCTAACAGGCATTTCATGTACATTTTAAAACATGATTCATGAATGCATTTGAAGCCTTAGGCTTAAACGAACAATTAGTACAAGCAGTAACCGAACTCGGATTTGAAAATCCCACTCCCATTCAACAACAAGCCATTCCGGTTCTTTTATCCGGCACAACCGATTTTGTAGGTTTAGCCCAAACAGGTACCGGTAAAACCGCAGCATTTGGTTTACCCTTGTTGAATCTCATTAACCCAAATGAACGCCATCCGCAAGCATTAATTGTTTGCCCAACGCGTGAACTTTGTTTACAAATCACCAACGATTTAAACATCTTTAGCAAATTTGCAAAAGGAATTTTTATGGAAGCCGTTTATGGCGGTGCTTCTATCACAATGCAAATTCGTAATCTGCGTAAAGGGGTTCAAATTGTGGTTGCTACTCCCGGACGTTTGATTGACTTAATCGAAAGAAAAGCAATCGATTTGCAAAAGGTAAAATATGTGGTTTTAGATGAAGCCGATGAAATGTTAAACATGGGCTTCCGTGATGATATTGATTTTGTTTTGAAAAACACCATCAACCGCGAGAGTATTTGGTTGTTTAGCGCTACCATGCCACCGGAAGTTAGAGCGATTTCTAAAAACTTTATGACCAATCCTAAAGAAATTACGGTTGGTAAAAAGAATAGCGGTAACGCCAATATCGACCATCAATTTATCGTAGTAGCCGCACATCATCGCTACGAAACACTAAAAAGATATATCGATTTCAATCCGGATATGTATGGCATCATCTTTACCCGTACCAAAGCAGATGCGCAAGACGTTGCCGAAAAATTAGTGAAGGAAGGATACGAAATTGAAGCTTTACATGGCGACCTTACGCAACAGCAAAGAGATAAGGTGATGGGGCGTTTCCGTACCAAACAATTACAACTTCTCATTGCAACCGATGTGGCTGCAAGAGGTATTGATGTAGATAGCATTACCCATGTTATCAACTTTGAATTGCCGGATGATATGGAAGTTTATACCCACCGCAGTGGCCGTACGGCCCGTGCAGGTAAAAGCGGTATATGTTTATCCATTTGTCATAGCCGCGAATTATTTAAAATTCGCCAGTTAGAAAGAATGGTGAATTCTACCTTCCATAAAATGGATGCACCAAGTGGTAAAGAAGTTTGTCGCAAGCAATTCTTCCACTTCATGGATAAATTAATGCAAGCAGATGTTTCTCACGGCGATTACGAAACGTATATGCCGGATTTAATGGAAAAATTTGCTGCCATCAGTAAAGAAGAAGTGTTGCAACGTGTTGCCGCATTGGAATTTAGCCATTTCTTAAAGTATTATGAAAACGCTGAAGACCTAAATGCTAATTCTCGTCGCGATCCTAACCGCCGCAGCGAAATACCTTCTCGCGGCAATAACAATGAAGGCGGCCCACGCGACAGAAACGCGCAACGTAGCAGCTTTAATCGCAGAGACAATGGCTTTACCCGTTTGTTTGTAAACCTTGGAACTAAAGATGGTTTTTACAAAGCAAGTTTCTTACAGTTTGTATTAGACGAAAGTAATATGAACAAAGAAGTGTTAGGCAAAATCGATTTGCGCGAAATGAATACTTGGGTTGAAGTAGATGCAGCTGCTGCAGGCAAGATGATTAAGAGCATCGACGGAAAAAAATATAACGGTCGTACCATTAGAATGAATGAGGCAGATGGCGGTTTTAAAAAACCGGGAAATGATGATAGAAAGCGTGGAAATTTCAGAGAAAGAAAATTCTAATTTATTAGCAAATCATACAAAAATGGGGGTTCAAGTACTTGAGCCCCCATTTTTTATACACCTCAAAATCAATCACTTAAAAAATATTTCAAAAAAATTGTTAAAAAAATTTGGCTCGAATACTAAATTATGCATAGGTTTGTGACAAGAATGAGCCATCCGTACCTACTTCACGCTCCTTCTTTGTACCCCAATACCTCCGAATTACCCCCTCATCCATTATCGTTCGATTAAGACCTATCCTCCAGTTATTCCTGTTGACAGACCGCCGTATACCCATCACACCCCAAATTGAAAGTAATGAAAACTGGTCTGTACACTACATCAACACGTTTGGTAAAAACACTACCAACCTTTGCCCTTCTACTGATCGCGCAACTAAGTTTCGGTCAATTTAGAACTTACAATAAAGTTTATTCAGATAATATAAAAGGCGCTGCCGTATTGTTTGGCAATACACTTACCCATATCGTAACAGATGGTGTAGCAGATACAGCCAAAATGAATAATAATCGTGCCAACGGAAATAGTACCTATGGCAACGATAATTCGAATATTCAGTATGTAGATATCGATGGAAGTACTGGTATCGGAAGCGGAACCCGTAATTCTTCTTCAGCAGAATTAATTTTACCTGCCGGCACAAATACGATTAAATTAGCCCGTTTGTATTGGGGAGGTCGCGTAAGAAGAAATGAATTCAACCTTGCACAAGACAGTTCAAAGAAAATTAAAATCCGCTTTGGCGCTGAAAATTATACCGAGTACCTAGCTGCACAAATCGATAAAAATACAACCGGAACCAATACCAACACCGTTAACCAATATCAAGCATATGTAGACATTACCAATTTAGTGAAAACGAAAGGAGCCGGTTCTTATACCGTTGGAAATGCAGCACTTTCTATTGGATCTACCGGTAGCGGTGGTAATTATGGTGGTTGGTGTATTGTTGTGGTGTACGAAAACTTAAGTCTTTCTAATTACAATAGCGTAAGATTTTATGATGGGTTTCAACAAGTTTATGATGGAGGGTCAACGCAAATTTCTTCTGTTACTTTAACCGGCTTAAATGTACCGTCTGGCACAATGAACTTTAGAGATGCGAAGATGGGTGCAATGGTATGGGAAGGTGACGCTAATTTAAAATTAGATTACTTAAAAATAAATGGCATTCATTTTCAAAATGAATTAAATGCAATCGACAACCCTTGGAATGGCACCATCACGGATACGGGTTCGCATGTTACCACCAAGTTTCCTAATTACACCAATCAAATGGGTATCGATATCGATCAATATTATGTTGGTACCGGCTTTGGCATTCAGCCGGGCGACACTAGTGTTCAATTAGAATTTGGCACTGAAGCCGATCAATACTTTCCCGGTCTTTTCATTTTTCAAATTAAAACCAATGACCCAACGGTTACCATTGATAAAACGGTAAAAGATGCAAACAACAATCACGTTGCGCAAGTAAACGAAGAACTAACTTACACATTAAGAGGCCGCAACACCGGTGTTGGTAATGCCAACGGTGTAATCATTACCGACTCATTACCTAGCACGGTAACTTACAAACCGGGGTCAATGCGGGTTTTGAGTAGCAACGGCGTTACTCCGGGAACCATTCTAACCGATGCATGTGGAGATGACTTAGCGGATTATGTAGCCAATGGTAGAGTTATCGTATTTAGAACGGGAATAGGTGCCAACGATATTAAAGGTGGCATTTTAGCACCCAATGATAGTTTCGCTATTGAGTTTAAAGTAACCGTAAACAATCCGGGGGCCGGCTTAAGCGTACCTGCAATTATTAATGTAGCCCGTATCATCGGCTATTCGGATGCTGGCGCTAAATCAACAGATGATGGTACTGCCATCCTTGAACCAATGGGTGGCCCGTTACCGGTAACCTTGCAATCATTTTTGGTTACGCTTTTAAATAACCATCAAGCGCGTATCGATTTTTCTACCTCCATGGAATTAAACTGCGCCTTTTATATCATTGAAAAAAGTATCGACGGCAAAAATTTCAGCACGGTTACTACTCTTGCCGGTGCCGGTAACTCTTCCGTTAAAAAGTTTTATACCTATACCGATGATGTTCGTGCTGTTGCAGCTACCTATCAGTATTACCGCTTAGCTCAGGTAGATGTTGACGGCAAAAAAAGCTACTCAAAAATTGTTTCAGTTCGACTGAATAAAGCGATTAGCGACATTATGGTTTCACCAAACCCTTTCAACAGCCATTTGAATATCAATTTGGAGTCGGAGAAAGAAGAAACGGC
This sequence comes from Bacteroidota bacterium, assembly GCA_046050225.1. Classification (GTDB taxonomy): domain Bacteria; phylum Bacteroidota; class Bacteroidia; order Chitinophagales; family Chitinophagaceae; genus Ferruginibacter. The sequence goes on from JBJOQA010000248.1 coordinate 8,561, forward strand.
CAATATTCAGGTAATTAATTTGATGGGTAAAATTGTTGCCGCAAAATCAATTCACCTAAATAAAGGCAGCAATTATATTGCCCTTGCTGAATTGGCGAATCTACCAACCGGTAATTATTATTTAAAATTTAGCAATGCTGCCGGCACAACTATTAAACAAATTTCTAAACAATAGGTTATCCAATCCGTTCGACAAGGTTGCCGGTTTATATCGGCAACCTCTATAAAATCCAATCCATTTACATATTTACTTAATGATTAATCTATATTTGCTTAATCTTTATCCTATTTACAACCAAAATAAGTAACTGTACATCTATTCTCTTTAATAAAAAGCAACCGATATGAATCTTTCTACACTAAACATTTTCATGAAGCAAGTAGGCTCAAAAACCCTATTGCTTTTCCTTATCATTTTCTCAAATAATGCAGATGCCCAATTGAGAAATTATGGTTTGGTATATTCCGACAATGCAAAAGGAGATGTGGTAACATTTGGTAATACCCTTATGACCCTTGGTTTGTGGGGAACCCAAACCGTTGATGCATCGGCGGTAAATGATAATTCCTTAACCGGCAACACTACTTTTACCAATAACTACCAAAATATGTTGGCAGTAGATGTGGATGGCAATACGGCTGAGGGCGCTGTTACACGCAATTCTTCAACTGCAGATTTATCTTTACCGGCGGGAACCAACACCATTCGAATGGCGCGTTTATATTGGGGAGGAAGATCAAAGAGAACGGATTATGATTTATCACTTCCTTGGAATCGTACCATTAAAGTACGAAAAGGTACTAGTGGTACTTATTTAGAATATGCCGCTCAACAATTTGATCAACATCTTGTAAACTCAGGTACGGCCGATGAATTTACGCTATTTCAGGGGTATGTGGATGTTACTGAATTTGTTCGTAACAATGGTGCAGGTACTTATTCGGTAGGTAATGCGCCACTTTCTACTGGTGATGGCGGCAACGCCGGAAACTACGGCGGATGGTGCATTGTAGTGGTTTATGAAAATCAAAGTTTACCTTTTAATAGCATCCGCGTATACGATGGTTTTCAAGAAGTATGGAGCTTTGGTACACCATTGGTTTCTACCGTTACCTTAAGTGGCTTAGATGTTCCCTCCGGAGCCCTCGCCTTGGAAGATGCCAAAATGTCGATGGTAGCTTGGGAAGGTGACGCAAATTTTAAGCAAGATTTTCTAAAAATTAATAACGCCACTTTTTCAAATAGCATTAATCCGGCCGATAACCCGATGAATGGCACTATTTCTAGATTTGGTAGCCATGTAACCACTAAAAACCCTAACTACACCAATCAGTTTGGTATTGATATTGATGAATTTTATGTTGGCCAAGGATTTAATATACAGCCCAATTCAAGCAGTATTACTTTACAGTTTGGTACAGAGCTAGATCAATATTTTCCGGGTCTTTTTACTTTTGTAATTAAAATGAAAGAGCCAACTGTTTCTTTAGAAAAAACAGTAACCGATGCTAGCGGAGATGGTGTTGTAGAAGCAAATGAAATATTAACCTATACCCTTCGCGGACGAAATACCGGGGTTGGTAACGCCAACAATATCATTTTAGTTGATACTTTGGCAAGCAGTATTACTTATATACCCAACTCTTTAGAAGTATTGTATAGCCCGGGGTTAACTGCCGGAATTTACACAGATAACAGCGGTGATGATATAGCTGAGTACATAGTAAATGGCGTTAATAAAACCGTTAGGTTTAGATTAGGAACCGGTGCCAATACAACCAGTGGCGGTATTATTGGAGGAGCAGATTCTTTTATTGTAAGATTTCAAGTAAGGGTAAATGCACCTGCTTCAGGCGAAACGCTTACCCCAATTATTAATATTGCCAGACTGCAAGCTAGATCGGATGCAAATGAACTTTTTGTGGATGATGGTATCGCTATCATTACACCGGCAATTATTAACCTACCGGTGGTAATGTCAAAATTCAATGCAACCTTACAAGCAAACAATGTTGTTGCAATTCAATGGACAACCGAACAGGAAATTAACACCAACCGTTTCTTAATTGAAAGAAGCAGCGATGGACAAAACTTTAGTAGTATCGGTCAAGTTAGCGCTGCCGGCTTTGCATCTCAAACTAGAAATTACCAATGGCTTGACCAAGTTGGAACAATCAGTACCAATTGGGTTTACTATCGTATCAAACAATTTGACAATGATGGCAAGTGGAAATATTCAACGATTGTTGCCGTTAAATTAAAAAAAGGTACCACTCAATTTACAGTTTCACCCAACCCATTCAGGAATTTAATCAATGTAAATTTTGATTGGCAACTAAATGAAACCGGCACGATCAGCATCATTAATTACGAGGGGCAACAAATAATGAAAAAGCAAATCCAATTAATGAAAGGAGCAAACTTTATTCAACTCAATGAATTGAATAAATTAAATGCCGGAAATTATTTGGTTCGAATTCAAACTAGCGCACAAGTAATTATTAAACAAATTAGCAAATATTAAAATTAATATTAATTCATACTGAAAAAGCCGCCTAATTGGTCGGCTTTTTCATTTCATATTGAGAAATAATCTATTAATATTTACTGCCTTCTGCACTAGGCTTGAAAAATTTTTGTACCTTAACATGCGTAATTCCAACCCTATGGTCTGATTTAACCGTTACTATTAACTGTAATCTTGTACAAAACAATAAAACGATTATAATCATCGAATAACCACACCTTAATTAACCTTTAAAATTAGCCAAACTTGATTTTCCCGAAATGTGGGTAATTTTTGCTTACAGTTTGGGGCTTAAAATCAACAGAATGTTAACTTCGTCACATACACAAACTTAAGACATGAAGATGTTCGCTACCTCTGTAATTAAAACAACACAAAAAACGCTGATTTTATTGTCAATTGCGCTATTCGCTCGTGTTTCTGCAGATGCGCAGGTTCGTAATTACGGACTTGTTTATTCAGATAACATCAAGGGTGATGTTGCAACATTTGGTAATACCTTAATGACTTTAGGGCTTTGGGGAACCACTACTATTAATCCCACGGCAGGTAATGACAATGCCTTGGACGGCAATAGCACTTTTACCAACAACTATCAAAACATGTTAGCTATTGATATTGACGGTAATACGGGAGATGGAGCTGGCACTAGAAATTCATCTACTTCTGACTTGATCTTGCCGGGTGGTACAAATAACATTATTTTAGCCCGTTTATATTGGGGAGGAAGAGCTAAAACCAATGAATTTAACCTTGATTTAGCTACAAATCGTTCCATAAAAATCAGAAAAGGCACATCCGGTGCTTATTCCGAATTTGCTGCCCAACAATTTGATCGTCAATTGGATAGTGTAGGAACGGTGGATGAATTTAGCCTATACCAAGCATACACGGATGTAACTGCATTTATTGCTGCCAATGGCGCAGGTACCTACTCTGTAGGTAATGCCCCTCTTTCAACCGGCGATGGCGGAAATGCAGGTAATTATGGCGGCTGGTCGTTAGTAGTCGTTTATCAAAATGACGCACTTCCGTTTAGTAGTGTACGGGTGTACGATGGATTTCAAGAAGTGTGGAGTTTTGGCAATGTGAATACTACCACGGTTACCATTACCGGTTTGGATGCACCATCAGGTATTCTTTCTCTTACAGACGCAAAAATGACCATGACCACTTGGGAAGGTGACGCTAATTTTAAACAAGATTATTTAAAAATTAATGACTCTACCTTTTCAAATGGCATCAATCCGGCTGACAATCCGATGAACGGTACCATTTCTCAATTTGGCAACCACGTTACCACTAAGAATCCAAATTACACTAATCAATTCGGTATTGATATCGATGAATTTTATATCGGTGAAGGCTATGGTATTCTTCCGAATGCCAATACGCTAACCTTGCAATTTGGAACAGAATTAGATCAATATTTTCCGGGAGTATTTTCATTTGTTATTCGCATGAAAGAACCTTCTGTTTCCCTTACTAAAACAGTAACCGATGCTTCTAATAACGGAACCATTGAAGCAGGTGAAGAGTTAACTTATCGTTTAGTAGGAAAAAACACCGGCTTGGGTGATGCCAGTGCTGTTGTATTAACAGATACATTGCCCAACAATATTACTTACGTTCCCGGTTCTTTAAACATCATATATAATGCAGGTAGCACCATTGGCAGCCAAACAGATGCCAGTAGTGATGATTTGGGAGAATTTATCGTAAACGGTCAAATTAATACCGTACGTTTCAGATTAGGCCAAACTGCCAATGCAACAAATGGCGGTAGAATTGCTGCTGCCGATTCATTTATTGTTGAATTTAAGGCTATTGTAAATACGCCTTCCAATGATGAAGTGTTGGCCCCTGTAACCAATATTGCCCGCTTAACGGCATTATCGGATGCCAATGAAACATTTGTTGACGACGGCATCGCCATTATCCTACCTCCTGTGATTGACTTACCGGTTCAATTAACTTCTTTCAGCGCAATTAAATTAAATACGCAAGCAGCCAAAGTTAGTTGGAGCACCGCCCAAGAAAATAACAGCAATCGTTTTGAAATTGAAAGAAGCATCGACGGCCGCAACTTTTCGCGTATTGCCACCGTTTCGGCAGCAGGAAACTCCAATACAGTTAGAACATATCAACTAACCGATAATCTCAATCTATTGAGCGCTCCTTTTGCCTATTACCGTTTAAAGCAAATAGATAATGACGGGCATTTTGTTTATTCTCAAATTGTATCCATCAAATTAAAAGCAGGGGGGCAAAATTTAACCATCGCACCAAATCCTTTCCGCGATTTCATCAACATAAATATGGAATCAACTGCAAAAGAAATGGCCACATTAAATGTGTTCAATGTTAATGGCAACCAATTAATTACCAAACAAATTCAATTAGAAAAAGGTAGCAATATCTTTGCTATCGACGAATTGAAAAAATGGCCTGCCGGAACTTATTATATTCAAATCAAAACCAATAGCTACAGTAATTACAAACAAGTAACCAAGTTGTAAGCAAGGTTTCAAAACATAAAAAAAGGAGTTGAACAATGTTCAACTCCTTTTTTTATATGCAATTACGGCAACTCATTCAAACCATTTACCTCCTGCTCTTAAACAAATTCCAATACCGTTATTTCCGGTAAAATACCAACCCTACCGGGATAACCGATAAACCCAAAGCCACGATTAACATAGAGCTTTTGTTTTTCAGTTTCATACAACCCTCCCCATTGTTTGTACATATATTGAACCGGACTCCATTTAAATCCCGGAATTTCAACACCAAACTGCATACCATGTGTATGACCGCTTAACATCAAATCAATGGTAGGATAAGCGGGTTTCACCTGTGCATCCCAATGGCTGGGATCGTGGCTCATTAAGATTTTAAACGGATATTCGGCGGCTCCTTGATAAGCTAAATCTAAACGACCATGCTTAGGGAATCTTGCCTTAGCACTCCAATTTTCAATACCAATCAAAGCCAATTTATCACCGTTTCTTTCAATGGGCACATGTTCATTCATCAACAAACGCCACCCCATACGCGCATGCACCTGTTTTAGATTTTCTAAATTTTGTGCTTTGGTAATGCCGTTATTTGGCCAATAAGCATAATCGCCATAGTCGTGATTGCCCAAAATTGAATAAACACCTAGCGGCGCTTTTAAACGAGCAAAATGCGCTTCATGCTCTTTCATTTCAATCGCCATATCGTTCACCAAATCGCCGGTAAATAAAATCATATCCGGTTTCTGCGCTAAAATCAAATCAATCCCTTTTTCAACCGCTTTTAAATTATGTAAACTGCCCGAATGAATATCACTGATTTGCACCACTTTCATTCCTTTAAAACCTCCGGGTAAATTGGTAAAATGTAGCGGAACTTTTTTTACATCATAGCGATATTTATTGCCAAATCCATAAACCAAAGTGCTAAATAATCCGCCACCGGCCGCCAAACCTAACCAGCTCAAAAATACCGAACGGGTTATTCCCTCCCCCGCAGCACCGGGTTCTTGTTTGGTGCCAACCTCCGAAAGACTTACTACTAACCAAGTTACTAATCGACGAATATCGTCTAACAATATAAATAGCACTGCAACCAGTTTTGCCAAAAAAAGCCCAACAATAATGGCAAAAATATAACTGCGGATTTGTTTGGGAATAAATCCCTGCGACGCAAAAGAGTAAACTAACAAACCGGCAATGACCAATACCGAAATACTCCAAAAAATTGTATAAACAACAATGCGGGTGCGGGGGGTAACCGAGAGGGTAACAGTTTTAATTGCTTGAAATACGTAAGTATCTAATAAAAGAACAATTGCCAGAAAAATTACGGCAGATAGCGGAGAACGCATGTAAATAATTTATACTAAAAAGAAAATGATTTAATTTTTGTCGGCCCAATCGATGAACCCGTTTATTTGTTGTTCAATAGCTTGTAAGGTACCTGCATCATGAAAAACGCCGGCATCACTCATCAATTGATCAACCTTTGATAACGGAAGTTGAATAGGGTAAACCGTCATTTTCATATGGTGCAAAACGGCAGTTAAATGATCCATACCACGCAAATTTCCGGCCCTGCCGGTTGCTACCCCTACCAACATCGCTTTTTTATAAAACCAAATACCATGCGTTTTGGCGGTATCAAATAACAATTTTAATGCGCCTGGAAAACTACCGTTATACTCCGGAATTACAAAAATGAAGCGATGATTGGGTACTAAAACTTCTGCTTCTAATTGGGCAAAAGCAGCATCTCTTTCTAATAAATTCATCCCTTCCAAAGAAATCAATTGATTTTCAACCCCCTTTTCAGTTAAAATCTGTTGGTAATGACGCGCAACTTTTAAGGTATTACTGCCTACACGATTGGTTCCGGAAATGATGATGTACATGAATTAATTGGTTTTACTAAAGCCTAACAACTATAATCGCGCAAAGTTCCCATTTTTATGCCGAATAAGTAAATTTGCCAGCCTGTCACTCAAAATCATAGGTAATTTGTTGAAATTCGCTGATGTAAGAGGGTAAAACTGTACCTTTGACGCCCCCGACAACTTGATTCAGTTCGATTTGTTTGGGTACCGGCTGCATCACTTTGATGAAACGGCAGTGGCGACGCTCCGTTCAACTTTAGCAAGTGCTTCAGCTGTTTTGCAGTGTACCAATATATTCAACACAATGCCCATAGGCATCGAATAACGAAAAACTAAACATGGCCAGAATTATCGGAATAGCCAATCAAAAAGGAGGCGTAGGAAAAACAACAACAGCTATTAACTTAGCTGCCAGTTTCGCAGTGCTCGAATACAAGACATTGTTAGTAGACGCTGATCCGCAGGCCAATAGCACCACCGGTGTTGGTTTTGATTTGCATAATATCACGCAAAGCTTGTACGACTGTATGGTTAATCAAGCCCAGGCCAAAGATGTATTACTTAAAACCGAAGTTCCCAACCTAGATTTAATCCCTTCGCATATTGATTTAGTAGGTGCCGAAATCGAGATGATTAATTATCGCAACCGCGAAGGCGTATTGAAAAAAATATTAGAACCATTGCGCGATGAATATGATTTCATCGTAATTGACTGCTCTCCATCCTTAGGCTTAATAACGGTAAATGCATTGGTTGCTTCGGATAGTGTTGCCGTGCCGGTTCAAACCGAATTTTTTGCCTTGGAAGGTTTGGGTAAATTATTAAATACGATCAAAATTGTTCAAAGCCGTTTGAATACCGATTTACAAATTGAAGGTATTTTGATGACGATGTACGATGGTCGCTTACGCTTATGTAATCAAGTAGTTGCCGAAGTTCGTCGCCATTTTGATGACCTCGTGTTTAATAGCATGATTCACCGTAACACCCGTTTGAGTGAAGCACCTAGTGTTGGTAAACCGGTAATTTTGTATGATGCCGATAGTAAGGGTGCGATTAATTATTTAAATCTCGCAAAAGAAATTTTGCAAAAAAATAATCTAACAAAAATTAAACAAGAAGATCGAATCATTGAATCGGCTACTGAACAAGAAGAAACCGAACTCGATCCTCAATAGTTGATAGCATTAAACATATGACTCCTCCCAATAAAAAAGACGCATTAGGCAAAGGCATTAGAAGTTTATTAGCCGGCATCGATGCCGACTTAAAAAGTACAACCGGTAATTTAAAACCAGAAGTAGTTGAAAAATCAACCAC
>JBJOQA010000249.1:0-10531 GCA_046050225.1 Bacteroidota bacterium
TCTTTATTTCCTTCTACAATTTTATAGTTAACAGTGATGTTATCACCTGCTTTAAACGCCGGAACAGTTGGTTTGCTGGTCAGTTGCTCGTGAACGAAGTTTACTGCATTCATAATTCTTATTTTTTCGGACGGCAAAGGTAAGGGAATTAATTTGAAATTCACAAACCCAAACCGCTTTATTTTTTAACGGGCAATATTTACAGCCCTTTTTTCTCTAATTACGGTTACTTTAATTTGTCCGGGGAAGGTCATTTCGGTTTGAATTTTTTGAGCAATTTCAAAGCTCAATTTATCGCTATCCGCATCTGTAACCTTATCAGCCTCAACAATTACGCGCAATTCGCGGCCTGCCTGAATTGCATATGCTTTTTCCACTCCTTGATAGGCTTGGGCCAAACTTTCCAAATCTTTAATCCGTTGTAAATATTGTTGCATGATTTCGCGACGAGCTCCGGGACGCGCACCGCTAATGGCATCACAAGCCTGAACAATCGGCGCAATTACATATTGCATTTCCATCTCATCATGGTGCGCACCAATAGCATTCACCACAGCCGGATTTTCGCCATATTTTTCGGCCAACTTAGCGCCTAACAATGCATGACTTAATTCTGTTTCTTCATCCGGAACTTTACCAATATCATGTAATAAACCTGCACGCTTGGCCAATTTTGCATTCAATCCTAATTCTGAAGCCATGATCGCACAAAGATTTGCGGTTTCGCGACTATGCATCAATAAGTTTTGACCATAAGAACTACGGAAGCGCATACGGCCCACCATTCTAATTAATTCTTTATGTAAACCATGAACGCCCAATTCCATCGCCGTACGTTCACCAATTTCCATTACCTGATCATCTAATTGACGTTTGGTTTTTTCAACCACTTCCTCAATACGTGCGGGGTGAATACGACCGTCGGCCACCAAACGTTGTAACGATAAACGCGCCACCTCTCTACGCAACGGATCAAAAGAAGAAAGTACAATTGCTTCAGGGGTATCATCTACAATTAAATCAACACCGGTTGCAGCTTCAATGGCACGAATATTACGTCCTTCTCTACCGATAATAGACCCTTTAATTTCATCGCTTTCTAAGTTGAACACAGTAATAGAGTTCTCAATGGCTTGTTCGGCTGCAGTACGTTGAATGGTTTGGATGACGATTTTACGTGCTTCTTTATTGGCCTTGAGTTTCGCCTCTTCAATAATTTCTTGTTGTAAAGAAATCGCCTTGGTTTGTGCTTCTTGCTTCAAGCCTTCAATTAATTGCGCTTTTGCATCTTCAGCCGATAAACCCGCTACTTTTTCTAGGCGGCGAATATGCTCTTCTTGATGCTTCTCTAATTCGGTACGCTTCACATTCACCACTTCAATCTGGCGATTTAAATTGTCGCGAATCGCTTCATTTTCCTTGATTTGCTTGTCAAGATTGCCCTCTTTTTGGTTAATGCTTTGTTCTTTTTGCTTGATTTTGTTTTCTGCCTCTTGCAATTTCTGATTTCTTTGCATCACTTCTTTGTCATGCACCGACTTCATTTGAACAAACTTTTCCTTCGCCTCTAATTCTTTTTCTTTTTTGATGGTTTCGGATCTCAATTCTGCCTCGCGTAAAATCGTTTGCGCTTGAGATTGGGCATCTTCTACCTGTTTTTGGGTGTTTTTGGCAAAAATGAATTTACCTAGCACAATCCCGACAACTGCGGCAACTGCACCTACAATGATGTAAATTATGGTTGGTTCCATTAAGTTTTTTTGTTTTAAAACGGTTCACAATCTGAAAAAATCGCTGCTTTCCTCTATACATTAAATGGAGAGACACAGATAATTTGCGAAGATAACGAATTTTAGCGTTTCTATTAGAGGAACACTAAATTGAAAGCAACAAAATGAATGATTGCAAAAAAATCGATGCGAAGGCAAGATTTTGAAATAAACTAACTAGTGAATCAATAATTCACATGGCTTAATGCCGGTATGCTTTTTAAAGGCCGTACTAAAGTGAGAAATCGACGAGTAACCCAATAAAGACGAAACTTCCGTAACACTTAAACCTTTATCGTATAAAAGATATTTAGCGTGCTCCATCCGCTGACTTTGGTAAAAATCAAAAATGGTGGTGCCAAAAAGTTCTTTAAATCCTTTCTTAAGGTAACATTCGTTGATGGCAACTTTACGACTCAATTCTTTGATGGTAAGCGGCTCTCCTATATGATCTAACAACACTTGGCGAGCCTTGATAATTTTTTCACGATCATCGGCATTAGCCAAAAATTTACAAGAAAATACTTCTTGTTCGTTGGTTTCACCCAACATACAATCCATACTGTAAAGCAACAACAATTGGGTTTGTGCATTTACAAAGATATTTTCAAGCGTATCGGTATAATTATGATTGAGCAGAGCTTCAATGGCTTTGCGCGTTTTGCCGCAAAGCGGAAGTGTTCTGGTAAAAGACCCCGGATGCTCAAACGATAAAACATCATCCGACATTTGTCGAACCCTACGCCCCTTTACAAACTGAGAAAGATAAGAAGGTGTGAAAGTGAAACTTAAAACATCTACGCTATCTACTTTTTCAACACAGGTTTTGCTATCGCTAAACTTACAAAAATCGCATTCCAACTCTTTTTTCTTACAATACACATTGCCGCTAACACAGAAGCGAAGTTCTAAATAATTGGCTGTAGGATCTTGCAAATCTTGATGGTACAACAACATGCCGGTATCATCCATCGACCAAGCTCCCTGCCTGCGATACCTTTTAATCGCATAATGCACCGATCCCGGAACTGCACGGTCTACATCCTGTAGCACATCCAATTCGTCGAATTGCATCATTAATTGATTACGCGCGGTTAATAAATCTGGTTGTATCGTCATTGGTTAATTGCGAAATTACGTGGAAACTTATTATTAGCTCCATTCCCTTAAAACTAATCCTATCAAAAGCTAATAACAATAAATTGATTGCAAAGTTGCAACTATTTCGGCAAAGATAATTGCATATACAAATAATTTTGCCTTTTTCGAAAATAAAAAAATCTGCCTAAAAAGGCAGATTTAGTTGAATATCAATAATTTACAATTATTTTAGCCCAATCCAGGTACGTGCCTCAATATTAAAAAGCCAAAAAATTCCATTCGCAAAAGAAAAATTAAAAGCCGATTCTACCGGAACCGTCTCCGGAATGGTAAGACGACGGGTTAAGAACCCGGTTTTCTCATCATATAATTCAATGACATGGGTATCCGCATTTAATACGCCAATTTCTGCAGCCTTTATACCCGTAAATACCAAAGAGGTATAATTATATGCTTCCGGTGTTTCGTAAATATAATCTTCCTCGGCGGGGCCTTCGGCTTTAGTTCTACCCCATTGCAGTAATAGCGTATCCGAAACCGATTGATCAACCGGACTATAATAATAAACCTCCTTTCCACTTAAGAAGATTACTTTATTTTTAAGGGCATGATAAAAACCAACTGCATGTTCGCCTGGTTGAAACATCCCCTCTCTAATTGTATTAACTTGGTTTGGAATGCCGTTTTTATCAAATTGATAACTTACCCAGCCAATTTCGCCATACCCGTTTCCCTGAATAAGTTTCTTGATCGGATTATACCAAAGGCCACGCAAATCCACTTGGCAGGATAGGTTATCTTCCGACAATAATTTGCCGGTTACATCAAAAAATGCCAACGGATAGGTTGCATTTCCGCAAAAATTGGCAAAGTATCTTTTTTGAATAGGATGCCAAACTACAGATCCACCGCGGGTTCCGGGGTTTTCGTCTTCTGTGGTTCTGGGCATTTTAAGTTCCATTACTTTTTTTAAGGGAACAGCACGGAGTGCCGACTGCTGCGCGTTTGCTATGATGACCATAAGACTCATCGCACCTACCATCCATATTTGCTTAAACATAAAATTATTTTAGAGCAAGAACGGTATTTTTCCAAAGCAAAAACATACCCACAGAACGGTATTTTTAAATTCAGCCAAAATTTATTTTTGCATATACAATCATTTTTGTTTCTTTGCCAAGTAAATGAAAACAACAGACAGCAAATTTTGTAAGTGCATGTATTTTTCTTCGGCCGCTTTGGCCCGAAAAATAGAAGCATTGGCCTGTAAAAGCTGGGCACCGGTGGCCTTGTCGCCGGCCCATGGCTATGTACTGTTGTTAACCATCGACAACCCGGGGATTCAACCCGGCGAAATAGCCAGAGAGCTTCAATTGAAGCCCAGTACCATCACCAGATTCATTGAAAAATTGGAAGAAAAAACCTTGGTTATTCGAACCACTTCCGGCAAAATAACCAACGTTTATCCTACGCCAAAAGGAAAAGAAATGTACCCCCAATTAAAAGCTTGTATGGCAGATTTTTATACGCGCTATGCCACCATCCTAGGCCCCGATAATAGCGCCGATTTTGTAACCAAAATGAATAGCGTTTCTGACCTTTTATAATTTTTTTATCTCATCATTTGTATATACAAAAATAAATCAAGCATTATGAAGTACGTAATCACCGGCGGAGCCGGACACATTTCAAAGCCCTTAACACTCGCATTATTACAAGCAGGGCATCAAGTAACCGTAATTGGCAGAAATGCGCAAAACTTAGCCGACTTGGTAACAGCCGGTGCAACGGCAGCCATTGGATCTGTTGAAGATGTGGCTTTTTTAAGTAACAGTTTTACCGGAGCCGACGCCGTTTATACCATGGTACCGCCTCATTTTGGCGCACAAGATTGGAAAGCATACATTGGAGAAATCGGGCAAAACTACGCCACGGCCATACAACAAGCCGGGGTTCAAAAAGTGGTGAATTTGAGTAGCATCGGTGCGCATTTACCCGATGGTTGCGGTCCGGTAAGCGGCCTTTATCGCGTGGAGCAAGCTCTCAACCGTTTAGAAAACGTAGCTATTGTTCATTTGCGTCCCGCATTTTTCTTTTATAACCACTTGGCCAATATTCCAATGATTAAAGGCATGGGCATTACCGGCGGTAACTACGGCGAAAATGCTTCCATCCCAATGGTTGCCACAGAAGATATTGCAAATGAAGCATTTACGCAATTAACAAACTTGTCGTTTACCGGAAAAACCATTCGCTATATTGTGAGCGACACAAAAACTACAAATGAAATTGCAAGCATTATTGGCGCAGCTGTTGAGCTACCTAATCTTACATGGGTAGATTTCACCGACGAACAGTTATTAGGCGGGCTACTTCAAGCGCAATTACCCGAAGAAATTGCCAAAAATTATGTAGAAATGGGCGCAGCCATGCGAAAAGGATTTTTGGGCGAAAAATTGAAAGATTTGGATGGTGTTTTAGTGGCAGGTAAAGTCGATTTTACCCATTTTGCCAACAACGAATTTAAAACGGTTTTCGGATAGACTAGGTCAATCGACGGGTCAACGGGTGGCGCATCTCCAAAAGATGAGCCACCCGTTGTGTTTTTACCCCTTATTTATGTGGAAATCTTCTTAAAAAAACGGGTAGTATAACAGCATATCAAATCGGCCCAAACCCTTTATTTAGCCTATATTTGCAGGAATTGTTTTTTTCAAAAAAACTTCCCGAATTCAGCCTAAAATTATGAGTACAGAAAACGAAGAAATTGTAGAAACACCACAGCCCGGATATGGTGCCGATAGCATCCAGGTATTGGAAGGATTGGAGGCCGTACGTAAACGCCCCGCCATGTATATTGGCGATATCGGCGTTAAAGGTTTACACCACCTTGTTTACGAAGTAGTAGATAACTCGATTGATGAAGCCCTCGCCGGCTATTGTAAAAATATCACCGCTACCATCAACGAAGATAATTCCATCACGGTGCAGGATGACGGTCGTGGTATCCCAACCGGTATGCACACCAAAGAAAACCGTAGTGCCCTCGAAGTGGTACTAACCGTTTTACATGCGGGTGGTAAATTTGATAAAGGTTCTTACAAAGTTTCCGGTGGTTTGCACGGTGTAGGGGTAAGTTGCGTAAACGCCCTCAGTAAAAAATTACATGTAGTGGTAAATCGCGAGGGTAAAGTATTTGAACAAGAATATGCCATCGGTGTACCGCAATATCCTGTTCGCGAAATCGGCACTTCCGATACAACGGGTACACGCGTTCAATTTTGGCCCGATACCAGCATCTTTACCGTTTCTGAATATAACCGCGATATTTTAGAAAGTCGCCTACGCGAATTAGCATATCTCAATCGTAAAATCACCATTCATCTTAATGATTTGCGTGAAACCGATGATAACGGCGTTACTTACACGAAAACATTTTACAGCGAAGGTGGTATTACTGAATTCGTTGAAATGATTGATTCAAACGGTAATCGTCAATCGTTGCTTCCTACCGTTATTTATTGCGAAGGTCACGACCCAAGCTCAAACGTAATGGTAGAAGTTGCCATGGTGTATAATACCAGCTATCAAGAGCATATCTTCAGTTACGTAAACAATATCAATACCATCGAAGGTGGTACGCACGTTGCAGGTTTCCGCCGCTCCATCACCCGTGTTTTTAAAAGCTATGGTGAAAGAGAAGGTCTCTTCGAAAAAGCAAAAGTTGAAATTGAAGGGGATGACTTCCGCGAGGGTCTGAGCGCCATCGTTTCGGTTAAAGTTCCGGAGCCGCAGTTTGAAGGACAAACAAAAACCAAATTGGGTAATAGCGAAGTTTCCGGCGTTGTAGATTCTACCCTTAGCCGTGTACTTAACGCTTATTTGGAAGAAAATCCAAAAAATGCCCGAACCATTATTCAAAAAGTTATTCTCGCCGCCCAAGCACGTGCCGCTGCACGTAAAGCACGCGAAATGGTTCAACGTAAAAGCGTTTTATCAGGAGGTGGCTTACCGGGTAAATTGGCCGACTGCTCCGATAAAGATCCGCACCGTTGCGAATTATTTCTAGTCGAAGGGGATTCGGCAGGTGGTACCGCCAAACAAGGGCGCGACCGTAGCTTCCAAGCCATTTTGCCACTGCGCGGTAAAATTTTGAACGTTGAAAAAGCAATGGAACATAAGATCTACGATAATGAAGAGATCCGCAATATGTTCACTGCACTGGGCGTAAAAATTGGCACCCCCGAAGATCCAAAAGCACTTGATACTTCTAAATTGCGCTATCACAAACTGATCATCATGACGGATGCCGATGTGGATGGTAGCCATATTGCCACCCTTATTCTTACCTTCATCTTCCGCTACATGAAAGAAATGGTAGAACAAGGATTTGTTTACATTGCACAACCACCGTTATATTTGGTAAAGAAAGGCAATAACCAAGAGTACGCTTGGAATGATGAAGAACGTAAAGGATTGATTTCGTTATTTGGCCAAGGTAGAGACGAAAGTGTTACTACCCAACGCTATAAAGGTTTGGGAGAAATGAACGCCGAACAATTGTGGGAAACCACCATGAATCCGGCTACCCGAACCCTTAAACAAGTAACAATCGATAGTGCGGCAGAAGCCGATCGCATCTTCTCCATGCTCATGGGTGATGAAGTTCCGCCTCGCCGCGAATTCATCGAAAAGCACGCGAAGTACGCAAAAATTGATGTTTAAACTATTATTGAGCAGGAGCAGATGCAATTCATCCGCTCCGCTCTTTTTTAAGATGCTTGCATAAGGAGCTTAGTGCTTCATTCATTCACACACTAAAAATTAAAACCATGTCAAACATGTTAACGGCTTATTGCATGAAAACGAAAGAAAAAAACGTACCCATGCAGGATGCAGTAATCACTAAAACAGCCCGTGGCGGTTATATGGCGCAAGGCCATGACGGTAAAGGAAACAAAATGACCACCATGTTAGGAGAAGAAAAAGCATTGGAAGCCGTAAAAAACGGTGTTGCCAAAAAAGGTTGGTAATACCCATTGGATTTTAAATTTAGTCCAAATGACTGTGGTATTATGCTGATCTAATTGCTGTTTAGAATCCCCAAATGGACCTTACAGTTAGAAATCGGTGTAAACATAACCGGCAAATGAACTTGGAGGCTGCCCGCTATCGGCAGCCTCTTTCATTTTATCAGGGGCGGTCAACAGCAGTAATGCTGTCCACTGCAGTTCCGGCTTTTGTTTCAAGCCCCGATACATCGGGGGCTTTCCACGCCAATCCGGCAGCCCTTCAACATTAGCTAAAGCCAAGCTTTTTTTCCGCATTAACCCGATCTGCAAAGTTTTATTGAATCTTTTATTGCACAAAAAAAGCCACCTTACGGTGGCTGAACCATCATTGGCTCTGGTAATAATAAACTTATCTAATCAACACCAAGTTGCCTTTTTGAATACGTTTTGATCCCTTATAAACATAGGAAGCAACATAAACAAAATTGCCGGTGGCCTGTGCTACCCCATTAATCGTTCCATCCCATCGTTGATACACATTAAAACTGCTATATACCATCTGCCCCTGACGATTAAAAATCTTCATACTAAAATCCTTCACCAAAAACACATTGCCTAAAGCACCAAACCGTTCGTTGTTGCCATCGTTGTTCGGACTAAAAGCTTTAGGGAAATAAATATCATCACAGTTCTCTAATATGACCACTGCAATGGTATCTAACGCTGCACAGACTCCACTATTTTTTACGCTAACGGTATAAATTCCGGTACTATTTGCTGTAATAATCGAAGAAGTACTACCATCCTGCCATAAATACGAATCATATGCACCCGCATTTAATACTATACTTTGACCCGGACATAAAGCGGTATCTCTACCCAATCTTGGTTTTTCAGGTACTTCATTAATAACGGCATGAATGGCAGTTGCTGCACTTGCACAAAATGCATTTGAATCTATCACATAAAAAGTACTGGTCACACTTAAATTAGGGGTATAAATATTTCCGGTTGCAACCTGATTTATCAGTTGTGCTTCGCTATACCAACTTAAGTTTCCGCTTCCGTTAGCACGTAGTGTAATATCACCGGCGCCGCATCTAGCCGCATCACTGGTAGCCGGCGGTGTTGGCACCAAATTCACCACCAAATTAGCCGTACCGGTATTGCTATTAATATTACAAGCATTGGCAGCAACCATGTAGGTAACAACATAATTTCCGGCCGTAGTTGTTGCTAAATTAACCAAGCCGGTAGATGGATTCACGCTTAATCCGGGCGTGGAACTAAAGGTACCACCGGCGGTAAAACCGGTATTTAGTTGCGGTAGTGGATTCGTTGCATTTCCACAAATGGGTGTAGCATAACTAAACCCGGTTACAACCGGATTATTGGCAACCACTTCAATATTGGCAAATCCTGTACCTGCATTATTACAACCGGTAGCCGGATAAGAATAAGTGACGGTATAAATGCCGGGGGTACTGGCCGCTAAGTTTACCACACCTGTAACAGCATCCACTGATAAGCCTGCTGTGGCACTGTAGGTACCACCCGTACTAAAACCTGCGGAAGGTACCGGAGCAGGATTGGCAGCCGCAATACAAATGGGTGAAGCATAAGAGAAACCGGTTACAGGATTATTATTCGCCGTAATGGCAATTCCCGCTAAACTACTACCGCCCACCACACAACCGGTTGTAGGATAAGTATAGGTGATGGTATAGGTACCGGGTGTACTGGTTGCCAAAATAATTTGACCTGTATTAGGATTGATGGATAGCCCAGTTGTTGAAGAATAAGTACCACCAGTGGTAAATCCTGCAGCAGGCACCGGCATTGGATTAGCGGCTGCCAAACAAACAGGCGTTGGATAAGAAAAATTGGTAACGGCATTTGTTGAAGCTACAATGGCAATAGATGCCGTACTGCTGCCTGCACTTAAGCATCCGCTTGCCGGAACCGAATAAGTAATGATATAATTACCCGGTGTACTTGCTGCCACATTAATAACGCCTGTAAGCGCATTGATTAACAATCCTGCGGTAGAACTATAAGTTCCGCCGGTGGTAAAACCTGCAACAGTTGTGGGTGCTGGATCTGAACCGGTATTACAAACCGAAGTAGGATAAGAAAATCCGGTGGTTGGAGAAATGGAAGAAGCGATCGTTATCGTGGCTGTACCGTTACCTGCAAGTTGACAACCACTTGCTGCAATTTGATAAGTGATTGTATAGGTACCCGGTGTACTGGTACCGGTATTAATTTCTCCGGTGCTCGCATTAATCACTAAACCAGCCGTAGAACTATAAGTACCACCCGCACTGAAACCTGCGCCTGCAATCGGCAAAACATTGCCACTACTGGTACAAACAGGCGTTGTATAGCTAAATGAAGTTCCCGGCGTAACTGCCGCCGAAATTACCAAGTTAGCGGTGCTACTGGCTGCAGCGGTGCAGGTTGTTGCTGCAACGGCATAAGTGATCGTATAAGAACCGGGCGTACTGGTTAAGGTATTTACCACACCTGTGCTTGCATTAATCGACAAACCCGCACCTGCACTAAAACTTCCGCCGGTGGTAAAACCGGCATTTAAAACCGGACTGGCGTTGCCTGCATTGGTACAAAGTGGTGTTGTGTAACTAAATC
>JBJOQA010000250.1:0-5087 GCA_046050225.1 Bacteroidota bacterium
CCTTCAATTTTTTTACCAATTTTATTGGGGCTATCGTCTATAAAACCAATGAGGGTTGTTTTAGCATTTGGATCTTGCTCCAACACTTTTTTGGTAATTTGTCCCATCATACCCGCCCCAAATATGAGCGTTCGGTGAGAGGTATTTGGTTTAGACTGTGCTCTAAAATAAATCTCTTTCACAACTAACCTAAAGGCTACCAGTGAAAAAATAACAGCCATCATGTTTACCAAAAGCATTGGAATAGAGATTTCTCCTAATCCAAACCTATTAATTCCTAACGTAAAAACTACTAACCAAAGTGAAAATTGAAGCAAAGAAAATTTGATAATTCGAACAATATCCTTTATCTCGGAGTAGCGAATTATTCCTTTATATATAGCAAAAAATGCTATACATAGATTAGAAATGATTAGATTGAAAATAACCCCCGGAACAAACTGGGTAAGTTCCTTTATTTTAAAAGACAAATGATGTGTCAAAAAATAGGCAAATGCAAATGAGGCAGTAATTAATACCAAATCCAAGCTAAAGATGATCCAACGGGGAGCAAAATTTTGTAGGTATCTTTTTGGCATATTCAACTTTTTAATTGCGCATTGCTGGCAAAAATACTACAACCCAATATTTTGTAATGTAGTAAAATAGCCAATTTTAACTAGTGCATTAAAAAAAGAATTGGATTACAATTCTTCTTAATTAGCCCAATCTCTATATTTGGGTATACGAATATACCCCCAATTAATGATTTGTTAAAATTAAATTTGGGTTAAGGCATGGAATGATCTATAGAAAAATGCTGAATTTTGTCGCACTTTCAAGCATTCCAAATCTTAATTTTATTGATTATGAATGTATTAATTCATTGATTTTTGAAAGTACCCGATTTAAGTCTTGTTCAGTTAAATTACTACCGGAAGGTAAGCAAAGTCCATTTTCAAATAAAGTTGCTGCCGTTTCACTACCATAATAAGCACAAGATTCAAAAATAGGTTGCAAATGCATTGGCTTCCAAAGTGGTCTGGTTTCAATATTATCTTTCTCTAAATGCAATCGAATGGTTTCCCTTGAAATACCCTTTTGCGTTTTTTGAGGATTTATCAAAACACAAGATAACCATCGATTGCTAAATGCGCCAGGGGTTTCGGGAAGAAATTCAAAGCCGGGAATATTGCCCAAGTGCTCAACATAAAACGCATAATTTTTACGTCGTTGCGCAACTCTTTGGGCAAGTACTTCCATTTGTCCTCGCCCAATTCCGGCACAAATATTACTCATTCTATAGTTATAACCTATGTGAGAATGTTGGTAATGTGGTGCTGCATCACGTGCTTGTGTTGCCAAAAATCTGGCTTTTTGAACAAATTCGGCTTGATCGCTAATCAATGCTCCCCCACCAGAAGTAGTAATTATTTTGTTACCGTTAAAAGATAAAATTCCAATATCTCCAAAAGTACCACAAGCCTTTCCATTAAGGGTAGAGCCAAGCGCTTCTGCTGCATCCTCAATCACTGGGATGTTGAATTCTCTGGCAATAGCCATAATTGCAGGCATATTTGCAGGCATTCCATATAAATGAACCGGAATAATTGCTTTTGGTTTTTTTCCGGCTTCTATTCTGGCTTCAATTGCTGATCGCAGATGAATAGGGCACATATTCCAACTATCGATTTCAGAGTCAACAAAAACCGGAATAGCCCCTTGATACGTAATTGGGTTAGCAGAGGCTGAAAAGGTAAAACTTTGGCAAATCACTTCGTCGCCCTGTTTTACGCCTACCATAATCAAGGCTAAGTGAATAGCGGCTGTTCCACTACTTAAGGCCGCAGCAGCGCCAGCTCCGGTAAACGCCATTAAATCTTTCTCAAAATTATCAACATGCGGGCCTAAAGGCGCAATCCAATTGGTATCAAATGCCTGTTGTACATATAACTGTTCGGTACCGCCCATATGCGGAGAGGAAAGCCAAATTTTTTCGTTTGTCATAAAAAAGGTCGTAAATCAATTAATTTATTCATGGTTTAGCCCAAACTTCGGAATTAGAGTCCGGCCTTTAGGTTGCCCACATATTCATGTAAAATTCGGTCAGATAATTCCAAAAAAAGCAATTTGGGTATCCAGCCTGTTTTCCAATTAGTTTGATTGGATGCAAAAGTACGGTAATTGGTGGGTGCAGCGATTGGTTTGAAACCAACTTTCTTAAACATTTTCATTGCACGTGGCATATGTAATGCATCAGTAACAACAACTACTTTGGCATTAGGCCCAACCAGTGTCTCTAATGCCGCTGCCTCCTCAGCTGTAGTAGTTGGCGTTTCCAACATGATCGTACGTGCACTATCAACTCCTAACGCTAAAGCTGCTTTTCGAATAACAATGGCTTGCGATTGTGTTTGTGATAAACTATTTCCTGAACAAACAATTACACTATTGGGAATGCGTCGATATAAACGCATCGCCTCTGCGAGTCGCCCCAAAGCCACTAACACCGGTTGCGAATTGGGTGGCACCAAACTATCTGTGTTATAACCGCTACCTAACACATGCAAATACACCGGCTTATTACCAATGAGCGAATCAGGTTGAAGTAAAGCAGGATATTGTTTTTCTAATCGCTTTGCCAAAAAATGTGGCAGAAATTGGGTAGAACTTAATACAAAAACAATGAGGGCCAATAAAATGAAACTTCTACCTAATTTTAACCATTGATAACGAATTAATACCATACCAACCATTCCAAGCAACAAGATTAAATGCAAAACACTGACTAACCCCTTTAATTGTAAAATAAATTGTTGCATAATTTTATTTTAATAGCTTGCCTTACTAAATAAATAAAAGTAAAAATATTCGATTTTTGGAACAATGATTGCCTTAGTTGTTCTACATCTTATTTATCAGTGTTTTTAATCAAAAACCATATGCGAATTTTTATAGGTTATTGTATGCTGTTTTTTTGTAGTTCAAATACGTTTGCACAATTAAACACCGTTGGCTCTTTACAAGAATTGATCACTTCCACGTCTAGTGCAAGTTTGATAACCGTAACTACAAACCAAGACGGAGGTATTTTTTATCATTCTACAATTAAAATAGAACCTGATTTTGGCATTTCTTTTCCTCGAAAATCGGGTGGAATTTGGGTAAGACAATTCAACCCCGCCTTAGGTGTAAATCCTTGTTGGTGGGGTGCAAAAGGAGATGGCATACAAGATGATCTTCCGGCATTACAAGCGGCTACTCAATACTGTTTAGCAAATGAAACAATTTTACAATTTCCTTCCGGCGTTTTTCGCATTACTGCTCCTTGGGTTATTGGCGGAAAAACGTTAGAGGAAAAAGATTTATTCACAAGCAAATTAACAACCGCCGAATCATTTAAGATTCAACAACACCAAAAGGCACGTACCTCCAATGCAATGATTGTAAGAGGAGCCGCAAAAACATGTATTTATGGCGATTTTTCTGCAAAACAATTAACCGCAATGGTTTATTATAATATCAATGCAAATGGTATTGCAAAAATGCCAAGTGCTCAAATGTATTCACATGAATTTAGCAATATTGGATTTTATGGAGAAGGGTCTTTTGATGGAGGGGTACCTCGTGCTATTACTAAAGTAAACGAACATAATCAACAAATTGGATTGGTAATTTTATATTGTAATCAGCCCAAAATAAACGGGTGTAATTTTGCCGGATTAAAATATGGATTACTTGCCAAAACCTCTTATTTCGGTCAATTAAGTAATTGTAGTTTTCGCTACTGCGAAACCGGTTTTTGGGCAATGGATTATAATGCCAATTTAATAGAAAACATTGTTGGCTTTTATTGTAAGCAATTAGCCGAAATTTCTGGCAGCCAATTAACTTTTAATAATATCAATACTGAATTTTGCAAGTCAACCTTAAAGTTCTGTGGTAAAAACATCGTAATTAATGGTATGTATTGCGAAAACAATCAGTTAAGTCTTGCAAATCAATACCAATTGATTTTAGGAAGAAATAAAGCCGAGCCGGGATATTCTCCCAAATCATTTACTACCGGCATCGTTATACAAGCCCTTACCATTACCACCGCAGGACGAGAATTGATTTTGCTTGAAGATGATTTACGTACCATATCTATAACAAGTGCCAATATGAATGGAAGCATTTTGTCAAAATCTGTACGCAACCAAATTGAAGTAAATCTTATAGAAGGAAGTATTAAATTTTTTGGCCCGGGCAGATTTTTGAGTGATCGAAATAGAGAATAAAAAAACCCTCTATACCTGCGTATAGAGGGTCAATATTTTATAGATAAATTTACTTCAACAAGTCAGACTCTTTCATAACGATTGGATATCCATCCACATCTCTAACAAAAATTAGCCCTTCCTCAAATTCGTAATGAATGGTTTCCATTTCTGTTGGATCTTTCAAAAACAAAGCAGTTAACGTATCCATCGGTAAATTAGCACCGCCTGCAGCTATAGAGGAATTAAAAGCAACATGGCGAATATTGATTTCGGTAATTTTAGGATTGCCTTGTGCATCTTCTTTGTAATCTACCGTAAAAATCCCGTTCAAACTTGTACCTAAATTAGCTGCAATTTTTTCGATGGCTGCAATAGATTGTTCAACCAAGTTTGGTTCATTCAGCAATCTACCAAAGGAGGTATTACCGGTTATACCGGATGGTGCAACCTTTGCCATAATATAATTTACGCGTTCGGCGCAAGCTGACCTCAATAATTTCCCATTAAAATATAACAACTTACAAGCCATATTACGGCCCGGTAAAAACTCAGAAGCGATAAATTCAGAAACACCTGGGTTAATCGCTATCCATTGTTCTAAGGCCTTCTCACTTTCAATTTTTAATGAACCTAAACCACTTGACCCTTCAGTACTACGTACCCAAAAGATATCACCCACTTTTTCGCGCAATTGGTTGAAGGAATAGTTACCCGGTATTAGTTGATAAAATCTTGGAATATACCCTGTATCTTTCAACATTTCATGCAAACGATGTTTGTTGACTAATTCAACGGCAAGGCGAGGATCAGGCAAATGAATTTTAATTGATTTTGCTAATTTTTCAG
>JBJOQA010000251.1:0-3510 GCA_046050225.1 Bacteroidota bacterium
ACCGGTAATTTTTCAATTTTTGTATTCTTAAAAATTTGTTCGGCTTTTTTCAAATCGGTGCCTTCCGGTGCCGTAATTAAATTTTCTTTGGTCATAATCGTGCTCACCTTCTCCTTGTAGTTCGACTCAAAGCGAAGGTCACGATTGGTTAAAATGCCAACTAGTTTTCGTTGCTTATTGATAATAGGAATGCCACCGATCTTATTTTCGCGCATTAAACGAACAGCCTCACCAATAGTAGCATCCGGCTCTAATGTAACCGGATCTAAGATTAATCCATTTTCACTACGTTTTACTTTGCGCACCTGGTCGGCCTGACGCTCAACCGACATATTTTTATGTAAAATACCCAACCCGCCTTCTCTAGCCAAAGCAATGGCTAAAGAAGCTTCTGTTACTGTATCCATAGCTGCACTTAGCATTGGGATATGTAACTTGATTTTAGTGGTTAATTGCGTGGAAATTTCAACATCGCGGGGTAGCACTTCTGAGTAAGCCGGAATTAGAAGCACATCATCAAACGTAAGCCCTTCCCCAAAAAATTTAGCTGATTTTGCGCTACCGCGCGGGTTAGTGTTTGTTGCCATAGGCAAAAGTAATAAAAATGACGGGGAAGCCATAATTCTGTTAAAAGAATTTGTGTAATTAGAAACTTCGCAAATTCAAGTAATTTACGTCGGTATTTTATGCTAATGAAGGTCATTAAACTTTTCACTAGTTTAATCATCTTACCCAAGTTGTTCATCAGAAAAGTTATTTTATGCAACAAGCACCCAAATGGTCGTTTCGCTTAATCGGTTTATTCATTTTTGGTTTAATAACCCTTGCCTTTACACGTTACCAACCACCGGTTAAATTTTTAATGCCATATAAACAGGCCGGTTTAACCGATCGCCAAGCGGCAGCACATTTAATTGATCGATTTACATTTGGATATACACCGGGCTTAATTGATACGGTTTTAAAAAAAGGACTTGAAAAATGGTTTTTGGAACAATTAGATGGAAAATTGCCGGATGACGAACTTAATGAAAGACTGGCCGACTATAATGCACTACAACTTTCAAATAGCCAAATTGTGGAGCAATTTCCTGATCCGGGTATTGTTGTAAAAGAAGCTGCTGCTGCCGGAATCGTTAATAAAGAAGATAAAGCAGAAGACAAAAAAGCTTATCGCCAAAAGTTAAAAGCTTTTATGGAGGAAAAAGGCTACCAACCTCAATACGAGTTATTGCGCCAATTTGCCGGACAAAAAATTTGGTCAGCAGCCTATAGCCAAAACCAGTTGCATCAAATGCTCACCGAATTTTGGTTCAACCATTTTAATATATCAGCCACCAAAAATCAAAGCGCACATTTTATACCTAATTACGAAAGAGATGTTATTCGCCCGCGGGTTGCAGGAAAGTTTGGCGACCTACTTTTAGCAACCGCACAATCTCCTGCCATGCTTTTTTACTTGGATAATTTTAGTAGCATGGGTGAAAACGTAAAAAAAGAACAACAAGAAATACGCACGCAAAGGCGTATTGAAAGATTAGGCACACAAGGGTTAGAGCGTAAACCCAATAATATTGAGTCAAAGCTAAAGGGTGAACAGGGTGCTCAGAAACAAAGCAGAGGATTAAATGAAAATTATGCCCGTGAAATAATGGAACTACATACATTGGGCGTGGATGGCGGTTATACGCAAGAGGATGTTACACAAGCAGCTCGGGTATTAACCGGTTGGACGATTTATCCTTTTTCAAAGGGACCGGGAAGCAATATGCGTCAAATGATTGATCGTTTGGGAGAGGAAAGATTGAAAGCCGGCGGCTTTGTACATAAAGGTGATTTTTTATTTGCCATGAATAGGCATGATGGCAAAGAAAAAAAAGTACTGGGTAAAATTTATCCTGAAGGCGGAGGTTATGAAGAAGGTGTGGATTTGATAGACCGATTGGCACGACACCCGTCAACCGCGAAATTTATATGCACCAAATTAGCTACACGTTTTGTTAGTGATCAACCGTCGAAAGAATTGATTGCAAAGATGGCCACTGTTTTTAGTGAGTCGGATGGTGATATTAAAGAAGTACTCAAAGTAATCGTTTCGTCCAAAGAATTCTGGTCGAAAGAGAGCTTGCAACAAAAAACAAAATCTCCATTTGAATATGCAATAGCTGCAGTTCGTGCGGTTGATGCCGATGTTAAAATGCCCTACATGTTGTATCAATGGGTGGCTAAAATGGGACAAAAGTTATACTTCTACCAAGCCCCTACCGGATTCCCGGATAAAGGGCAATATTGGATTAATACCGGCTCTTTATTAAATAGAATGAATTTTGGGTTGGCCTTTGCAGCGCAAAAAATTCCTGGTATTAGTTTCGACTTAGCGGCCTTAAATCAACATCATGAACCGGGAAGTGCCGCTGAAGCCTTGGCAACTTATTGTAAATTACTTTTACCCGAAAGACATCATGAAGCAACGATAAAAAGGTTAATGCCATTAATTAATGATCCTGCCTTTGAGCAAAAAATTAGGGAAGCTGCCGATAAAAATATGCCCGCTGATGAAGAAAAAATGAAAGGCAACGGTGTGCCATACATGAATGAGCAATTAGCTGATCAAATGGCAAATGAAGAAAAATTGGCACAGCGAACTTTACGCAAGAAAAATACAGCCAATGTAAATACAACACCTTTGGTTAGTGGAAATAATTCAGTTTTGGCGCAAGTGGTGGGTATTATCATCGGTTCGCCCGAGTTTCAAAAAAGATAGGGTTTCAAATTGTGCAAATTCAAATTTTAGGTTATGTCATCCAGAAGAATTTTTTTAAAGCAATCAGGTTTAGCCCTTTTTAGTATTGGTTTTAGTGGAATTCCAACCTTTATAGCGGAAGCTGCAATTGCGGGAAAAAACAAGTTGGCATCAAAGAAAAATAAAATCTTGGTGTTTATTTTTCAACGCGGTGCCATGGATGGTTTAATGGCTGTAACGCCTTTTACCGATCAATATCTAAAAGCAGCTCGCCCGGGTTTGTTTATAGATGCTGCTGCAATTGGAAAAGGGAAGCCATTATTGGATTTAGATGGTCGATTTGGCTTACATCCTGCAATGGATGCATTGTTGCCGTTATTTAAAGAAAATAAACTCGCTATCGTACACGGAATGGGGTCGCCTAATAGTACACGCAGTCATTTTGATGCCCAAGACTACATGGAAAGCGGAACTCCTTTCAATAAAGGAACTTCGAGCGGCTGGCTGAATCGAGCTGCGGGCTTGATGGATCATGCAGGAACCCCATTTAGATCGGTAAGTTTAACGGATGCCATGCCCCGTTCTTTTTATGGCGATCAAGAATCGATATCTATAAGTAATCTTCAAGATTTTGCCATTCAATTAAAAGGTAATCCGATGGGAGCTAGTTTGGCTTCTAAAAGTTTTGAAGAATTATATGATCAAACTACTTCTTCAATATTAAATAAAACCGGTAAAGAAAGTTTTGATGCCTTACGAATGTTGAA
>JBJOQA010000252.1:0-3393 GCA_046050225.1 Bacteroidota bacterium
CAGCACCCATCAAACCGTTATCGCTGATTCGTTCAAATATGATTATAACTTTTTGATTGCTAAATTTGACCGAAATCAATAATCACCGCTCATATAACCTACCATTTACAATCTTTTACACTTTTCACTTATCAATTTACAATTTCGGTGCTTCAGGCTGAATTGATTAAAGTAGTTTCGCTCTACTAAAATTATAAGAAATTGAAAAATAGAAGAACCCTTTTATACGGACTGATTTTACTGTTAACGGGCAGCATTTATTTTGCAGTGCAGGCGCTTCAAAAAAAGGCTACGCCGGTTGTTAGTTTTTCAGGCGAATGGAAGGCTAAAGAATCGATAAGCATGGGCGGCAATATTGTTTGTTCTTATGTTGAGGGTGATCGTATGCGCTCAAAAACCATGAAAATAACTGAGCAGCCGAATTTTCTAACCATAGAAACACCCAACCCGGCTCCTAACACCCCCTCGGCGATAAGCCAAGAAAAACTGTCTTTCGACGGAAAAGAAAGTCAAATTGCTTATGACAAAGAAAATGGAAAGAAATTTACTGTTAAGTTATCGACTGATAGAAAAACAATGACTATTCAAACAACCGTACATCTGATGGTTGCCACTCCTTACAAAGTAAACGTTATGAAGCAAGCATTTTTTTACATAACCGAAGTTTGGAAGTTGAGTGATGATGGCAAGTCTATTACTGTTCAAACCAATGCAAAATCGAACGACTTCAGCAAAGAGCGTTCTTGGCAAACGGTATTTGAAAGAGTTCATTAGTACCTTTGTTGAAATGTTGTGCCATTCAAAGGTTTAAAAATTTTCTTTGCAAATGAAGTTGATCATTTCCCTCTTGCTATTCAACCTCTTTTCTATTGCTACGCAAAATGATAGCGAGTGGAAGACCTATGAAATATTTTCTATGAAGCTTTCGTTGCCTGCTACGTTTAAAGCCGGAACAAAAAATGAATATAACACGTACAGCTTCCCCAATACAATTAGTTCGTCGATTGTACTTAATGTTGAATGCTTGATTGCAACAGCAAAGTTTACCCCTGCAAGTTTAACGAGTTATCACGATGATTATCTTCCTGAATTTAAAACCATAACGCAGGATGTAATTAACGATAGCGTTTTTGTATTAGGCGGTGTAGATAAAAATGGTAAAGCCTTTCATGTAAAAGGGGTAAAAAAAGACCATTCCTTTTTCGGACTTACGATTAAATATAGCCCCAAGTATCAATATGTATTTAATGAAAATCTTTCCAAAATTTTAGAGTCATTTAAATAAAAATGAGCTAACAAAACGAATTACGCAATTTTAAAATTTCCGAAGAAACCCTTTTTGTCTTTGTTCTCTGTATACTATTAGTTATTAGTTGCACCAACAAGGCGACCAATCATTTGCGTATCGGTTTTCATGCAAACGATACAGATGCAATTACCGAGTTGAAATAGTCAAATGATTCCTGCTGTTAAGCAAAAAAATAGACTAACCACCCTTTCGATTCCTACTAAGGCAGTTAGTCTATTGTATATTTTCCGAAAATCCACAGTGCTAATTATTGCACTCTCAAATATCCTTGTATTACCAATTTTTTTCCGGTGTTTACGATAATGCTTCCGGTTGTAGAAATATACTGCATGGTATCTAAAATACATTGTCCGCCCGCCACATTATCAATAATAATCAACTCGCCTCCCGGTAGGTTTGCCGGAGGTTTCAATTGATTTTCCCAGTTATTAATATCGCTCCAAGAGCCATTTCCAATGAATCGATAGATTTGCTCATTTCCCGGTTGCGATATTATATTTAAACAAAAATCTCCATTGTTATAATCATAACCGCTAATCATGATATAATAGGTTGTGTTTGCGGTTAAAACCGGAGATTGTAAAGAGTCGATATCGCCCACTCCTTCTAATCCAAATGGACTACAACCCGAATTCGGTACCAATGTATAAGCGGCCGAATCTGTGCAACTTCCCGATAGGGTAAACCAGCCCACCGAACCAATTAATGGCGTATTGGTATTGGGTATGGTTGTTTTTAAAATAACCCTGCCATTGGCGGTTGGCGTAAATTTATACCAAAGTGTAAAATTGGGCGGATTACAACCTGCAGGCAATACGGGCTCATGCAAAACGGTGGCCATAGAACTGTTTCCGCAACTTTGCGGTCCGTTTAATTGAAGATTAATCGCATTGCAAGGTCCGTCGTTAGGCAAAGTATAAAAGGAAGTAGTTACCCAACTAGAAATGCCATTGGTACAAATGGTACGTACATGAAAATAATACTGCGTAAACAAATTCAAATTGCTTAATACCAGTAAATTATTGGGCGATGCAATACCGGCTCCAATCGGATCGGCAGCCGTTGTATTAATCACATATTCATATCCCGTTGGGGTGCCGGGTGTTGAGGGTGACCAAGTGATGGTTCCGCCATTGCCGCCAATTAATCGTACCACTAAGTTTACCGGCTCACTGCAATTAGGCGAAAAATCGATCTTCACATCATCTACAAATAAAGAGGAGGCACCCGGTGCAGAAATAGCATGAAAGCCAATATTGTAAAGCCCTGTTGTAGGCGCAACAAAATCTGTTTGATAATAACGATAACCTGCAAAATTGATATTGGTGTCTCGCATCAATAAATTAGTCATGGCTGCTGCCGTATTGCTTAACCCGTATTTTACCTCCAGTTTTTGTATGTATGCAGCATCCAAGGCTTTGTAATAAAAACTAAATCGATAACTAGTTCCGGCTGTAAAATTAAATTGAGGCGTATAAAACCAATCATCTCCGGTATAGTTATCTTGTTGATAATGCATCGAAACATACGGCGTGTTTGAATTTCCTTCAGCCGTACCCCACGTATTACCACCATTTACATTTTGTACCGTGATGCAAGGAGGTAAATTAGGCGGAAAAAGCGAGTCGAAGCCTTGATAGTACGGAATTGGAAATGCCGCACAAGGCAACACAAACGGTAAAGACGTCCACAAAGAAACAGGTCCGTTTGCTCCGGTACAGGCGGTTCTTACATGAAAATAATATTGTTGTTCAGGAATTAAGCCATTCAAATTTACAAGGGTATCGGTTATTGGCGTTACATCTACCGGCAATGCACTGGTGGTAGTGATTGCGTATTGGTAGCCATATACAGGACTGCCTGATGAAACAGCGCTCCAACGGGCTGTGGCACTGATGCTTGAAGTAGCGGTCACAGCAAGGTTCGTGGGTTTAGCACAATCAGGAGCAACATCAAGATGGATGTCATCTACATACAAACCGGAAGCTCCCGGTGTACAAATAGCGTGAAACCCAATATGGTATAATCCGGTGGAAGGTGCTACAAAATCTGTTTCATACAAATGATAGGTTGCAAAATTGATC
>JBJOQA010000253.1:0-2825 GCA_046050225.1 Bacteroidota bacterium
TAGGTAATTTATTAAACATTACCGGTGGTCTTGCTGCTAATAACGAAGGAACGCTTACCGTAACCGGAACAGCAACCTTAACAACCGGGGGTAATTTGGCTATCAAATCCAATCAATTTGGAACAGCACGTATTGCTCCGGGCAGAACAACAGGTGGTTACATTTCCGGACATGTTTCTGTTGAAAGATATATTCCTCAAAATGAGTCAAAAGCTTGGAGATTACTTGGAAGTAATACCGTTGGGCAGAGCATTAAAGCTGCATGGCAAGAAGGCCAGTCGGCGATGGCAAACGGTAATCCTGGCTTTGGAACCATTATTACCACTTCACGTACTACCGGTAACTTGAGTGCAGCGCAAGCAAATGGTTTTGATACTTTATCTTCCAGTTATTCTTTATTTAAATATAATCCAGGTACCGATAATTTAGATCCGGTTACCAATACGAACTCATCCTTAAGTGCTGAAGACGGTTATTTCTTATTTGTTCGTGGCGATCGTTCTGCATCATTTGCAGGAACGGCCGCACCGGTTACTTCAACTGTTTTAAGAAGTAAGGGTGATTTATATACCGGTGATCATGGTGCGGTTTCGGTAGGGCAGAATCAGTATAAATTAACGCACAACCCTTATCCATCTCGTATCGATATGCGCCAAATTCTTCGTACTGGTGGTGTTGTAAATGCTTACCAAGTTTGGGATGCTAAATTAGGCGGTGCTTACGGTGTGGGTGCTTATCAAACTTTTACTTTTGATGGTAGTAACTATGTAGTTTCACCGGGCGGTGGAAGTTATGGGCCAAATGGTTCGGTTCATAATTTTATCGAAAGTGGTGCAGCATTTTTTGCTCAATCTTCGGGTACTGCAGGTTCTCTTCAGGTTGTGGAAGCAGCTAAAACCTCAGGTAGTTCAGATGATTCATATCGTCCAACTGGTACCTTGTCTGCTCCTGGAACAATTGCCTTTAATTTATTTGCGAACAATGCTGCCGGCGCAAGTGTAGATTTAGTAGATGGTGGTTTGTTCTTTATGAGTGATGCAAACAGTAATAACGTAGACATTGAAGATGTGAAGAAAAGTCCAAACTTTACCGAAAACTTCGGCATCTTAAGCAGCGGTACTGAATTGGTTGTTGAAAAACGTGCTATTCCTGCTGCCACTGATACTTTGTTCTTCCAAATGTATCAAATGCGTAACTTGTCTTATACTTTGCAAATTGCCTTCAATGGCTTGGATGTTACAGGTTCAAATGCCTTCTTGTTTGATAAGTTTACCAATACATCAACTTTGTTGAACACAACCGGTAGTACAAGTTATACATTTACTGTATCTAGTACGGCTGCTTCTAAAGCGTTAGATCGTTTCAAAATTATCTTCCGTCCGCAAGCGCCGTTGCCTGTTACTTTCCAACAAGTAAAAGCATACCGTAGCGGTTCACAAATTGCAGTAGAGTGGGAGGTGAGCAATCAAATTAACTTAACCGGTTATGTGGTGGAAAAATCAATCGACGGTTTACATTTTACTGCCGTAAATAATCAAGTGGTACGTGATGTTAATCGTGGGGTTGTAGCATATCAATGGATGGATGCAAGTGCTCAAGCTGCTGTTCAATATTACAGAATTAAGAGTTTGGATGTTAGCGGTTCTTTCCAATACAGTATGATCGTGAAGGTGGTAAGTGGAAAAAATGCAACTGTTCAAATTTATCCTAGTCCGGTTAAAGGCAATACCATGAATTTACAAATTGCCAATAGCGTAGCAGGTAATTATGAGGTTAGAATGACTAATTTAATGGGACAAGTAATGTTGCAAAAGCGCATCGGTCATACTGGTGGAAGTGCCAATATTGCGATTACTTTACCACAAGCGGTAACTACCGGTCAATATCAAGTTGAAATTTTAGGAGCTGATGGTTCTAAGAAAGTACAACAGGTTTTGATTGATCTTGCTTTCTAATCGAATGCGGATTAGGGTTATCCTTGGTTTTCTGAATTAAAATGAAAGCCACCATACCTTCCCTGATTATGCCGAAAACCTACTTCAGTAGTTTTTGGGCATAATCAGGGATTTTTTTGTTATATCCAAATTGATAAATCGCATGTAAGTGTCGTATTATCAACCTTTAATCGTTGAATTTTATTCAATTTTTGATTGTCGTAATTTTTCTAATATAAATCGGTGCAACCAAAATGTTGAAAATTCCAACATATGGAAAGTGTAAAATGACGGAAAAATGACTACTTTGCACTAAATAATATCCAATTCTATCGAATTTCCTCGCATTTTTTGCAAAAAAAATGCACATCCATTCCCAAAAAACCTTGCCATAATCTGTTACACTAATAATCCATTCAAACCGGATTTATTGGAAATTGCTTACGTCTAAACACCAATATAATGAATACCAACCGACTGTTGAGGTTCGTTCGGTCTATTATGTTTATTCCTGTTGCAATGGCAATTGCGATGGTTTTAAAACTAACGACTAAAGAACTGAAATAAAAAAAACAAACCACCACCACCAAACCACTTGTTATGAAATTTTTTACTAGCATGAGAACTAAAGCCTTACCGCTTTTATCTAGTTTTTCCGCCCCCACTAAGGTCTTTGTATTTGCGATGGCTTTAACACTTATAACCTCCCTGCATGTGGAAGCGCAGTTATTATATGCAGATGATTTCAACTCAGGTTACAATCCATTTGTAAACTTGGCAGGTTTTAATTCTTGGACTAAAGGAGGATCGGGGCCGGATGTTACCGTTCAAAATGCTTCTCCTATTTCTTATACAAATTATCAAGGAGGTAATGGTGGCGTATATATTCAA
>JBJOQA010000254.1:0-2788 GCA_046050225.1 Bacteroidota bacterium
GAGATTCGCTTTTTGCCAATTATACTTACTTCTTTTACAGCGATTGGCGGTTTACTACCTATTGCTATTTCAACCAATCCGCTTATCTCGCCTTTGGCGATTGTAATGATTGGAGGCTTAATTAGTTCAACTTTATTAAGTCGCGTAGTAACACCCGTAATTTATAAATTAATGCCTCCATCTGTTAAATAAAACCAACCATTTAAATATGAAAATGAAGTATTTTATCACACTCATCTTTGCACTAATTTTTTCTTTCAACGCCACAGCACAAGACCAAATAATTGGCACTTGGTGGACGCCGGCTAAAGACGGAAAAATTGAAATGTATAAATCCGGAAATAAATATTACGGCAAAATATTAAGTGGCAAAAGCAACAGAAAAGATGTCAACAATCCCAATCCTGCTTTACGCAATCGTGATTTAGCCGGCTTAGTAATCTTATACGAATTTGAATACGATGCCGATGATCAAGAGTGGGTTAACGGAAAAATTTACGACCCCAACAGCGGCAAAACCTATAGCTGCAAAATATGGCTAATCGAAAATGGACAATTTATGAAAGTAAAAGGCTTCATTGGATTTTCGATGCTAGGACGTAGCGAAACCTTTGAAAGAGTACGATAGTATAAACAAAAATTAATTACAAAATTTAGAATGAAAAATACTGCCTTAATTACGGGTGCTTCAAACGGAATTGGATTGGAATTAGCAAAAATTCATGCTGCGCAAGGCGACCATTTGGTTTTAGTTGCAAGAAGTGAATCCAAATTGAAAGAATTAAAAATGGATTTAGAAAAGCAATTCAATATTAACGTTGCTATTCTTGCGGTAGACCTCTCGGAAGCGAATGCTGCACAAGCCGTTTATGATTATACAAGTAAAAATAATATTACAGTCCAATACTTGATCAACAACGCAGGGTTTGGTGGCGACGGATTATTTGCAACAACTGCTTGGGAAAAGGAAATGCAGATGATTCAATTAAATATCACCACACTAACCCATTTAACCAAACTTTATCTTCAAGAAATGGTAAAGCGCGGTACTGGTAAAATTATGAATGTGGCATCCACGGCAGCATTTCAACCGGGCCCCAACATGGCTGTGTACTGTGCAACAAAAGCATTTGTATTAAGTTTTACAGAAGCACTTAGCAGTGAAGTGAGTGATAAAGGAATTACGGTTACAGCGCTTTGTCCGGGCGCAACCAGCACAGGATTTCAAACCGCCGGCGGACTAGATGAAAACAAATTATTTAAGAACAAAAATTTACCCAGCGCAAAAGCTGTTGCAAGCTATGGATATCGTGCGATGATGAAAGGCAAGGTTGTTGCCATACACGGAATCATGAATTATATAATGGCAAATACGGTACGATTTATTCCTAGATCCTTGGTACTTAAAGTATCGCGCAATCTGTTAGGCAAAGCATAATTTGTTGGCCATAAAAAGAGCAGCCAAATTGAATGGCTGCTCTTTTTTAGAATTAATTTTCATTTTTTTTTGAAACTTCAAAATATTTCCTAACTTTACATCGTTAAAGTAAAACAAGCACAATGAAATTAACGGAAGCCAAACAACAATTTATTAGCAGCTGGGGCGCCTTTGGAACACATTGGGGAATTAACAGAACAATGGCTCAAATTCATGCTTTGTTGATGGTAAGTGCTTCTCCCCTCACGCAAGATGATATCATGGAGCAATTGGATATTAGCAGAGGAAATGTAAACATGAATATTAGAGAACTGATAAGTTGGGGATTGGTAGATCGTGTGATTTTAACGGGAGAAAGAAAAGAGTTTTTTACTGCCGAAAAAGATATTTGGAAAGTAGCAACTCAAATTGTGAAGGAAAGAAAAAAGCGTGAGTTAGATCCGATGTTGAAACTTTTGGCCCAACTCGAAAATATTGAAGGCGACAAAAAAGATAAAGACATCAAGCAATTTTTAGATACGGTGGGCGGCATCCGAAAATTTGGCAAGCAAGCCGATTTAATGTTAGACGCCTTAATTAAAGCCGATGAAAGCTGGTTTTTAGGGCCGGTTATGAAAATCTTTAAATAAAAAATTCAAGCGATGGAAAAAGAAAAAATTTCCTTCAGTACGGTGCCTGAATACATTGCAGCGCAACCGGCATCCGTTCAAAAGCAACTAAAAAAAATGAGGAGCTTGGTTAAAAAATTTGCTCCTCAAGCCACTGAGTGTATCAGTTACCAAATGCCGGCCATACAACAAGAGGGTATCGTTTTATGGTATGCGGGTTATGCCAAACATATCGGCTTATATATTTACCCGGCCGGTGTAAATCATTTTAGAAACGAATTAGGCGCCTATAAACTGGCAAAAAGCGGCATCCAATTTCCTTTAACTGAGCCACTTCCGGAAGACTTAATTGAACGAATTGTAAAATTTAGACTTCAAGACAACGAGGCAAAAGCCCTGGCCAAAAAAGAAGCCAAAGCAAATAAAAAAACTAAAACAAAATAGTAAAACCAATAGGAGTCGCGCTGCGACTTTTATTTGACCACAATGTTTCATTTTTTTCTGAAATTTTCGTAATTACAATTAATTAAACTAAACTTTCATTTTTCACTTTTAAAACATACAATTATGAACTTCATTATCACTGCCTATTTACTTTATCTTATCGTAAGTATTTGCATCACCGTTTGGGTAGCTACCACCCTATTTAAAAATGGCAAAGTGTTTTTATTAGACATCTTCCATGGCAACCAAGAATTGGCCGACAGTGTAAATAAGCTACTATTAGCGGGATTTTACCTCA
>JBJOQA010000255.1:0-3260 GCA_046050225.1 Bacteroidota bacterium
GAAGAAGCACGTGCAAAATATGGCAAACCTTTGGAAGTGATAGAAGGACCGTTAATGGCCGGTATGAATGTGGTAGGTGATTTGTTTGGCGCCGGAAAAATGTTTTTGCCGCAAGTGGTAAAAAGTGCACGTGTAATGAAGAAGTCGGTAGCCTATTTGCAACCTTTTATTGAAGCCGAAAAACTCGAGGCGAGTGATGCGCCAACTATTTTACTCGCAACCGTAAAAGGTGATGTACATGATATCGGTAAAAATATTGTTGGTGTGGTATTGGGTTGCAACGGCTATACCATTGTTGATTTAGGCGTAATGGTATCTACCGATAAAATTTTGGATGAAGCGCAGCGCTGTAATGCAGATATTATTGGCTTATCGGGACTTATTACTCCTTCGCTGGATGAAATGGTGCATGTGGCACATGAAATGAAAAGACGTAACATGCAGCAACCATTGTTAATTGGTGGCGCTACAACTTCGCGAATGCATACAGCCGTTAAAATAAGTACGCAATACGAACATGGTGTGGTGCATGTATTGGATGCAAGCCGCAGTGTAACCGTTGCCGGTAGTTTATTGAGTAAAGATCAAAAGCCTGCTTTTTTGGCCAACATTAATTCAGAGTATACCAAATTGCGTGAAGATTTTAATAATAAAAAAACAGGCAAACAATTATTGGCATTTACCGATGCACAGGCCAATAAAATGGAATTGCAATGGGATACCTATGAGCCGATAGTACCCACTTTTACCGGCAACAAATCACTTACAAATGTTGCTATTGAAACCTTACGCAGTTATATAGATTGGCAACCGTTTTTTATTGCTTGGGAATTACATGGTAAGTTTCCGGCCATTTTGAATGATGCGGTAATTGGTGTTGAAGCCACCAAACTGTATAAAGATGCCAATGCAATGTTGGATCAAATAATTAAAGAAAAATGGTTAACCACACAAGCTGCATTTGGCTTTTGGCCAGCAGTAAGCAATGGAAGAGATACGGTAACCGTTCAAAACGGATCAGCTCAAATCCAATTGCAATTCTTGCGCCAGCAAATGAAAAAAGCAGCAGGGCAGCCTAATTTATCGTTGGCCGATTTTATTGCACCGGAAGCTGCCGGTAAGCAAGATTATATTGGTGCGTTTTCGGTAACCATCAAGGGCATTGAGCAACACATTCAGCGCTTTGAAGCCGCGCATGATGACTATAGTAAGATCATGTTACAAGCACTGGCCGATCGTTTAGCCGAAGCTTTTGCCGAATGGTTACATGCGCAAACCCGTAAAGAATATTGGGGTTATGCTGCACAAGAACAATTAGACAATGCAGCATTGATTGATGAGGCTTATCAGGGAATTCGTCCGGCACCGGGTTATCCGGCTTGTCCTGATCATACCGAAAAATATCGTTTGTTTGAATTGTTGGGTGGCGAAACTGCTACCGGTATTCAACTAACCGAATCATTGGCGATGTATCCGGCTTCGTCGGTATGTGGTTGGTATTTTGCCCATCCCGAAGCAAAATATTTTGGGGTAGGAAAAATTGACACCGATCAATTACATGACTATGCTAACCGCAAAGAAATGAACTTAGAAACGGCCACCAAATGGTTACGCCCGATTTTAGACTAATGCGGTGTTTGTTGCAATTGATCGAGTTGAAGTGCCGGAATAATAGACAGCATCAATAATATGGTGGTGAAGTAGCTTTTAACCACTTCTCTATTCGCAATATCGTGATGATAAGGCTCAAATAAATTTTCTTTAAAGGGCATGGCCACATAACAATTTCCTGCAACAAAAGAAAAACTAATCGGCTTTTGAATGGTTTGCATAAAGGCAATTATTCGATTCATTCGTTCTTCGGTTAAAAGGTGATAGGCTTCTGTTGTATCGGAACCATATACACTATAAATATTTTCAAAAGTGGGATGTTGAAACCGAATAGGATGAACGGTTGGCATGGGATACATACGATATTCTTCATCAGCAATTGAAACCGGTAATTGTTCTTGATTGCGCAGCCATATATAAGTGCCGGCTTGGTATAATGGATGAATTGGGGCTTTGAAAAACATGCCTTTGAAGCAAGTGCCATGAAATTTACTATACTCATTATCGTTAACGGTATGTAATTCACAACAAGTAAACGGCACGCCTTTGTAATTGCCCGCAATTAAATCTTCTCCTTCAAAATAATCATATTTTATTCGATAAAGGCTGCTCCATTGATAGTCTTTTGAACTGATGCTTCCTTCGGGGTCATAGGTTAAATCAGATTGAATATGTTCTATGATTCGCCGAATTATTTTGGATTTAAATTGTTGCTGAAAGGAACTTCTTTTTTCATAAAAGATAGATGCATTACCAATGGCCGTAATGCCAAACAAAATGGCTACTAATAAACTATAACTCGATATCGTATCCGTTATATAGCCAATTCCAAAAAGCAAGCAGCCTATGAGGCAAAGCAATGCCGCGCGCAAATAGCGTTTTGCTTGATGGCTCTCCGCTTGTAGCGATTGAAAGAATGGCTGCAATTGGTTGGCATAAAATAAATCGAAGTTACTTTTATCCATGGCCATAAAATTATCGGTAATATTTTACGAATGGCTAAAAATTGCGTTAAAGCCGGATCTAAAATAATACCCGCTATAAGTGGTAAATAGATGGTTGCTTTAGCGGGTTTTTACCACCATGGTATTGGTCCAACTGTCATGCCAGCATAACGTGTTAAAACCACTGAATGCTTCAAATGGAACGAGGCGTGTTAATGAGCGCAACAGCGCATCTCGAAATGTAAGCTCAGCGCCATCTTGTCGAATTGCTTTTGTGCCGGTTATTAATTTACCTAGTGTACGACCTTTGAAAAGTTTTTCACAAATAGTATAGTACATTAAATGGTTTAAAATAACTACTAAAAGCAGAAAAAGGTATAAAGTAAAAGAGGGATTGTTTGGATCGTAGGAATCAAAAAAGGTACTGTCAATTAAGCCAATAATTATTCCTAAGACAAATCCGGATATATATCCAATACCATAGTTCATCAAAAGGTTATCGATAATGAAATTACCAAATCGTTGTAATTGACCGGCGTATTCATATTCTATTTCAGAGAATTCTGCTACAGAAAGTAAGTCGGGTTGACTGTTCTCTTCTTCAGATAAATTTGTAGTTTGCATGAATCTTTAATTTTCTTTAAATATAGTAATTTTAATACACATGCGAATTATATCTTATAATGTAAACGGCATTAGAGCAGC
>JBJOQA010000256.1:0-7038 GCA_046050225.1 Bacteroidota bacterium
TGGGGTTACAATAGAAATTTTGGGATAGTTCATGTACGCGCGCTTATTTTAGCCATTCTTTTTTTTGCATAACTGCAATGCTTCTTCAAATGCAATTTTGGGAAACACTTGCAATTTACCACCAACGGTTGCATCCAAAACCGATCTGCCCGCTGCATCATATTGATGACGTGCCAATGCATAAGAAGCTTCATTGCCTTTAATATCAGGCATATGCCATTTCATATTTTTAAAATAATCTGGATGGAAATGATTTTTATCTTCTCCCTTTAGTGTATCCACAACATTGGAGGAAGTATTATTTGACCAGCTATGATCAACACCAACTAAATATACGTTCTTAAAACCCATATAAAAAGCTAATTGCAATGCCACGTAGGTAACAGTGTATCCTTCGCAAATAGGTTGTGTTATATCTTTATAAAACGACCAAGGTGCATCTGTAAATAAATATTCTGTATGATCGTTTTGAATTGGTGTTAAATTTTGATGGGTCGTTCCATTAATAGAGAGAAAAGACGTGCATCCCATTTTGCCTTGCGCAACAATATCATGTATCTGAGCCAATACAATATCATCTACACAAACATGATAGGTGAAATCGATTTTAAAAAGCTCTTTTAATAAATGGGCTTTGTTTAAACTAAATGTATGATAATCTGCTAAACACTCAAGGTTCATATTTTTTAACGACGGACCATTAGCAATTATAAAGCAATCTTCCCCTTGATGAACATCCTTGTATTTATGCAAACGACGGCCATAGTGATAACGCCAATAATATTGAGATTTTTTATATTTAAAACCTCTCAACACGTTTCGAATATCTTTGACGAATTCTATTATTGTACCCATCTTAGAAGCCATAAATATAATTTTCTGATCCACAAATCTCCATCAATTGAAGATTATTAAAACCCAAAAATGGAATTTCACAAGAAGTTGCGGCATGATAATCGTTAATAGAATCACCAATATAAATTGCATCTTCTGATTTATATTGATTGGCAGTCATTACTTCA
Source organism: Bacteroidota bacterium (assembly GCA_046050225.1). Lineage (GTDB taxonomy): Bacteria > Bacteroidota > Bacteroidia > Chitinophagales > Chitinophagaceae > Ferruginibacter. The sequence goes on from JBJOQA010000256.1 coordinate 1,023, forward strand.
CGAATTAAAATTGGTTTGGCAGTTGGAGATCCATGAATCGACAAAAAATAATGATCAATTTTTTGCGACATACAAATATATTTTAATTCATTTTCATCAGATCCGGATATGATATGCATGGGTCGTTGCAAATATTCTTTTTTTATATAATCGAGTGTTTGCTGAATAATATATTGTGGTTTTATCAGTTCAGCGCGCATAATTGCTGAAAACTGATTGGCCAATTGCTGCACCTTTTCATCTGTTACATTTTCATGTCGAATGACTTCAAAAAAATATCGAAACTTTACATATCTCGATAAACCTCCATTTTGGCGATGATATTCCATCAATTGTGCTACTTCATTTTGCGGATAATTTTTAAGAACTTCCATAAAGCCAAAATCTCGCACCGGCATGGAGTCAAAAATTACGCCATCAAAATCCCATAAAATTGCTTTATTCGTGTCCAAATTTTTCATATATCGCTTCTGCTATTAAAAAATCCTCTTCCCAATCAATATCAAATGATTTTAGTTTGCTCATTTCGTAATAAAATGGCATTTTCCCAATTCGATTTTTTTCATTTAAAAAAGTAGCCCTGGGTGCAATAAACATGGCATGATTTACCTCAAAAACTATGTTTAAATCTTGCGTTCTGGGCCATTGACTTCCATTTTGTTGTGTACTGCCCAAAAAGCAACCATCTACGGAGTTGATTAAAAAGTTTTTGAGAGGGTACACACTCACAAGTGAATCATTTTGGCCAAGACTTAAAACATGAAAATACTTTTCAATTCCTTTATCATAATCCACACCGGACACTAAAGGTGTGGTGGTATGTCCCCATAATATATGGTCAGATGAACATATTTCACCAGCATATAAAATTAGATCGGTTAATGCAGTTGAATCTAAGCATAATTCATTAGGTCGTTCGATGATTTTAAACTTTGGTAGATGTCCAACTAGCTGATTGGCTATATTGATACAATGTTTATCATTGGTTGAAATAATCACCTCATCAATGTGATTAGCCAATATCAATTGTTTTAATTTCAGCTCAAAAATGCCCCCATTAAAACCTGCAAAGGGTCTTGTATTTTTATTTAATACACGTTGACTTCCGGTTCTGGTTGGTAAAAAAAAACTAATTGTTTGGCTCATATAATTTTTGAGTAAACGGATTCTACTTTTAATCCTTTATAATTTGTATTAGTAATTGCAATTAAATTAATGCCGGTTGCGGCAACAAAATCGCTAAAAATTGCTTCATTTTCATCCGATAAAGATTTTTCCAATTGGGTAATTGCCCCTTCTTGGTAACCATCGTAACCAACCAATTCAATAGATTTAGCACCCAATTGAATGGCTGTTTGCAGTGCGAGCACCGTATGAGAATCATCAACAAGTTTGGTAAATGTAACGGCAGGTAGTTCAAAAGAATTCTCCTTAACTGCTCCGGGAATGTAGGTGCCCATCTTACGTGGATAGGGAGGTAAAACACAAATACCATCAAATTGATTCATTTGCTGAAATACTGCTTCTAATCGATGTCCCTCATTACCAACTAAACAAAAATAAGCAGGTACTGAAAGGTGATTGTATGCTGCTGCATTTTTTGAACTCGCATGAATTAAGCAACAATTTTCTTGTGCAATAATATAATGTTGAACAGATTCTGCATGCAATGCAGCGTTTGGCCCACCTCCAATAATGATTGCTTTTTCAAAGCTTGTATTAGCTTGCAAAACTTCCAATTGCTGATTATCCAATTGATCGTTTTTCTTATTCTGCAAAGCGCGAATAATGCTATTAAATGAGTAAAACCTTTTTGTAACCCATTCCATAACATCCTTTTGCGGTAATGCATTTACACCCGAAATCATATATGGCAAATTGGTACCCCAACCATATTCTTTTTGCAAATTAGAAAATTGGTCAACAATTAAACCCAAACGATTAAAATCAACCGGCAAACCTTTTTGTTGATTTAATACGGCAAGTAGCAACTCGGTTTTTAAGTTTCCGGCACCTCGGCCCATCCCTGTAAAAGTGGCATCAACAATATCTACACCGTGTTCAATCGCGGTAAGCGTATTAATTAAGGCAAGTTCTAAATTATTATGTCCATGAAAACCTATTGGAACATTAATTGATTGCTTTAATTTTTTTAAAGTTTCAATTATATCATTTGGAAAAACACCTCCGTAAGAATCAACCATATAAACATAATCAACAACTCCTTCAGCCAGTTTTAGACTTTCAAAAACGGTTTCATTTGATTTCCATTTTGACATGTACATCATATTAAATCCAACTTCAAATCCCATGTTTTTAATCGCAGTAGCCAAAGTAATGGCTTCTAAAATTTTTCCGGGGTCAAATGCAATTCTTACTAATTGTACCAAATTTTTGCAAGGCGATAATAGTTTATCTAAATCAGCAATACTTGTATCCTTTTGATTTAGCATGATGGCTATTTTCTTGTTGGTAATAGCGCTAATTTTTTGCAATTCATGCTCAGGTGTATAAAAGTACTTTCCAAAGTACCCTTTTTGTGCATTTGCTCGGTATCCTATTTCAAAATATTCAATAGGAAGATCATTTATGGCATGAACATAATCGTTCATTAAATCGCTATTAAAATCCCAATTATTATAATAGCCGCCATCACGAATTGTACAATCTAATATTTTAGTCATGAACCAAAGTTGTTAAGTTGAACTTGCTTATTTTTTCAAACGTCTAGCGATTGACTTTACCTTTCCAAAAATGCTTTGTGCTTTTTTATGTTTTACGGTTGGTGCAAAATACAAATTGAGGTGATGTTTAGCATAAAATTTATTTAAACCAGGCTTTAAAACAGTTTCAATATATTCATATGCATCCCAAGATGTGTTTCCAAAAACCACATTAGTGCCAGTTCTACGATAACCGCCAAGAGGTATAGAAAGTGCTTCCGTTTTTCCAAAGCATATTACCGTTCGGGTTAAAAACGCCTCTCCATTGTTATGAAAATTCAATGGAATTGGAAGTACTTTTTTGGCAACCTCCATTTTAAAACTTAAGCCGGTAGTAGCAACAAAAAGTGGAATTTCTTTTGTTTCACGTGCATACTGCATTATATCACCACTTAGTAAATAAGGACGATAATATTCTTGAGTAGCTTCAAACTGATCATGTATTTGCAAAGGATGTTGTAACATTACTATATCAGGATTGAATGCAAAAGCACGATCTACCCATTCTAATTTTTGTGGAAACCAAAAATCATCACTATCTAACAAACATAAAATTTCACCTTTTGCAATTTCAATGGCATGATTATAACTTGCAGCCATGCCCCTATTTTGGGTATGTTTAAAAAACTGAAAACGATTACCAAACTTTGCTGCATAGGATTCGATAATTTCTACCGATTGATCGGTTGAACAATCATCGATGATAATAAATTCAAAATCTTGAAAGCTTTGCTGCAGCAGACTATCTAAACAGGCCGGCAGGTATTTCTCCTTGTTGTAATTGGTACAAACAACACTAAATCTCATTGCGCAGTGGGGTAATTTTAGGAAGCTTTCGAAGTACGAGCAAATAGATCCACTTTGGGACTTTTAAACAATTGATAGCCGCCTTTATCCATTTCTTGATTAATTAAAGGCCGAATATTAAATTCATCATGAATTTCTAAAACACAAGCATGTACTTTTTGGTTAAGGCTTTGTAAGAATTGTTCATTATTATATAAAAATCGTTCAGCACCTTCGATATCCATTTTCAACAAGTCAATTTGATTTGCCCCCAATTTATCGATAATATCTTGTAAAGTGAATCCATCAACAAGCCACTCATCCGTGGCAGCGGATTCAACCGGCTTTACTGAAAGCGACCAATCTTTGCCATCCCTAAAATCGTTGGTTAAAGAAAGTTGCTCATGTTTGGTCCAAAGTGCACCTTGAAATAACGCGGCTTTGCTAATTTTGTTAATAGACAAATTCTTTTTCAATACAGAAAAATTATGTTGATCTGGTTCAACTAAAGCAAATTGCGTATTGGGGAAATAAGCGTGTAGGTATAAGGTTGTAAAACCAACATTTGCGCCGGCATCAATGATAAATTGGGGAGCGTTCAAATTATTTTGAAGATGTTGTGCGGCAACTTCATATTCTCCTTCTAATATCACAGTTTCAAATACTTGTATATCACTAGAAAATTGACGAAGCAAAAAAGAAAGTTGCCGACCATTTACCGTCCATTTTGCCAAAACAATACCTGTTTGATATTTTTCCAATTCCACTCCTGCCTCAATCAATGCTACGTATTTATTGCATAATAGAAAATGAGGCGCGAATAAAAAACGTGGCGTAAATCTCAACTTATGTATAAAGAAACCGAACAAGAGTTTCAGTTGAAATCCTAGAGAAAATAAACTAATTGCGATGCGTAAACTTTTCTTCATCCGGCTAATTACTATATCAGTTAATTTAATGGTACAATCTTAGTGATCGGCTCTATTTTTAATTAATTTGGCCGGCACCCCACCTACGATGGTATTAGGTGCTACTGATTTATTAACAACACTTCCTGCGGCTACAATGGCGCCTGTGCCAATGGTTACGCCATCTAAAATTTGGCAACCGGCACCAATCCACACATTTGATTCGATACAAATTCCTTTGGAACTTAAACCCTGCTGATTAATGGGTTTATGTAAATCTTTAAATACATGATTGGTGGGTATCACAACGCAATGTCCTGCGATTAAAACATTATCTCCAATTACCGTACCTAATCCATGGCCATAAATCAACGTATACGGATTGATGCTACAATTACTTCCAATTTTAATACTACCACCGTAAGTCATCAAGCAGCAACCGGTTAACACTTCTGTTCTTTCGCCAATTTGGATAGTACCCACTTTATCGGTATCTATTACTACTGTATCTGCTATTCGGCAATTTGGCTGAATATCCACTCGTTTATTTTGCCAATTTCGCTGTTGCTTCAGTTTGTTGGAAGCAACATTCATGCGGATGATTTTATTTAAAATTCGCTTTATCATGTTAGGTTATTTGCCATTGACATTTAACCATAATATTTCCAATTTCGGCACCATTGTAAACTGACAATTCAGAATACAGATCCTCAATTTCAAAGGAACAGGCATCCGTTACATAATCAAATGTATTAAGGCGTGGCACAAAAAGCGCCACATCTAAATAATAAATACCGGCTAATAGTAAACGTGATGGTATGGTTACTTTTAAGGTTGTATGATCGTTTTTTAATTGTTCGGCTGTTAATTGGCAAGTATCTGTGAAAATTTTTTGGTGCCATTTATCTAAAACAGCCATCCCAACATAAGTCATTGCAATTTTAGAAGCATGTGCCACTTTTATTTCCACTTCCATCGCATCATCAAAAGAAAATGCCTTTGTGTTTGAATCGCCATTTAATAACACTTGAACCGATAAAATCCCATCTTGCAAATGATTCGACTTACTGATATAATGCAATTGATTAGACACGCCGTGATTCATGTACATTTTTACGGCATTATTAATATCGCCGTCGTACACCATTTTTCCATTACCTAATATTAAACCGCGTGTACATAAATTTGCCACTGCAGCCATATTATGACTAACAAACAATACAGTTCTTCCTTCACGTGCGCTTACATCCTTCATTTTGCCCAAACACTTTTTTTGAAATTCGGCATCTCCAACTGCAAGCACTTCATCTACAATTAAAATTTCCGGTTCAAGGTGAGCAGCAACTGCAAAGGCTAAACGCACGTACATACCACTGCTATATCGTTTTACCGGGGTGTCGATATAACGTTCAACCCCTGCAAAATCAACTATTTCATCAAATTTTGAACTGATTTCTCGCTTGGTCATACCCAAGATAGCACCATTCAAAAAAATATTATCTCTACCGCTTAGTTCAGGATGAAAACCGGTACCAACTTCTAATAAACTAGCAACACGGCCTTTAATTTTAACAGTACCAAAAGATGGCGAGGTGGTTC